>NZ_CAWUGZ010000037.1:0-2080 GCF_963921845.1 Commensalibacter sp. Nvir
ATTCCATACAATAGAAGCTGTTTTAACCTTTTTGTGCAGAAAAAAAGCCGCGATCATGTTTCAAATTTAAAAAAGGTTTGATCAAAAGAAATTAAACCCTACTAAAATTTTTTCTTTGTTAACGTATGAAATATATTAAAACAGTATCCGCTTCATTTAAACTTTGTAACAGAAATTGCTGGGTTTACATCTTTCAAAGTTGGAAAAGAATTGTGGCCACCATAATTTCGAATCGTATAAGCGCTTACGTGCGAAGCAAAATTAACACCATCATCCATATTATATCCTTTTAATATAGCCCAAGCGATAGCACCGATCCAAGAATCCCCTGCTCCTGTGGTATCCACAATATGCTCACATTGTACGGCTGAAAAATGTTTAATTCTTTTGCCATCATACATAATAGATCCCTTATCACCCAAGGTAATAAAAACAATAGAAATGATTTTTTCTTTTAATTGCCTGGCTGCTGTAAAAGCGGTTTCTACAGAATCTACAAGAGTGTTCGTCATATAAGAAGCTTCAGTTTCATTCACTACTAAATAGTTAACTTTCTTCAGAATGTCCTTACGAATAGAACGGGCGGGTGCATTGTTTAACAAAATAGGACATTTAAATTCATAGGCTTGTTGAACAGCATAATTAACAACATCCGAAGGAATCTCTGATTGTAAAATTACCAATGGGTTTCCAGTAAAAAAATGATTACAAACATCGTTAACATGTAGGGCGTAATTTGCGCCTTTAATAATAGTGCTATAGTAGTCCCCATTGTTAAGAATATTAACCACTCCAACGCCGGTTGTATTTTTACGTTTAATATATTGTGTATCTATATGATTTACATGAAAAGAGTGAATGAGTTCATCACCGAAAGAGTCATTTCCCACACATCCAAGCATTTTAACTGATAACCCTAGTTTTGCGCACTGAACGGCTTGATTTGCACCCTTTCCACCAGGCATCATGCTTAATTTATTTCCATAATACGTTTCTCCTAGTTTGGGCAAACGATCTTGTTTGATTAAAATATCATAATTTAAACTACCAATAACAAATACATCCGTACTCATCAAAATCTTCCAATCCATTAAACACGTTTGAACAACACAGCGGCTTGTGTTTTTTGTAAATTAATTTTGCTTTCGTTATTTTTTCTGTTTGCCAAAATAACAAATAACGCGTCTATGATATTTAAATGTACAATACGCGTTGCTCCATTTTCCCCTGTAATAGGATTATTTTTAACAGGAGTAATTATGGAAATATTGGCAATTTTTGTAATAGGGCTATTCAATACACCCGTGATACAAATGGTACTGGCACCATTTTCTTTTGCTAGTGCTAACATATTAATCACATCTTGCGTTTTACTTGAATGTGAAATACCTAGCGCAATATCACCTTTCCCTAACAAGGATGCGGACATCAGCTGTAAATGGGAATCAAAATAAGAATTACTAAATATGCCGATTTTCAATAGTTTGTGATGGAAATCCTGGCAAATAACAGAGGATCCGCCACAGCCTGCCATCACTAATTTATTATTTTTGGTAAAATTACTTAATACTTCAGCCGCTTTATTAAAACTTTTTAGATCTAAAACACTTAAAGCCTCCTGAATGGAAAGAATTGAATTTAGAAAAGTATTTTCGAGAATTTCTTTATAATTAGCAGCTTGTTTCGAATTTTGAATAAAATGATAATCCTCAACATAATCACATAAAATCAACTGACGTTTCAGTTCGTGAAATCCTTTAAATCCCATTTTTTTAGCAACTTTTGTAATGCAAGCCTCACTAACTTTGAGAAAATTTGCTATATCCGAAATATTCATTTTCAATATGTCATTCGTACTATTCTCAATAAAACTAACAACCAACCTTTCTTTTTTTGCAAGGGTTGGAGCAATAGTTCGTGCATATAAGATAATATCTTTACCAAATAATTTTTGATGCATAAAACGCCCCCAATATAAAAGGCAATATTCAATTTATTAATCCTAATTTAAAATAACTTATTTATTAATAAGACAAAAATATAGATTATGTAAATAATTTTAGAAAACATTACTAATAGT
>NZ_CAWUGZ010000038.1:0-24823 GCF_963921845.1 Commensalibacter sp. Nvir
GCTAACGATTTTACAATTCAACTTTCACTAATTAAAGGCTTAGATGTATATCATTCTAAAATAACAGAACAGGCAACTAAAGCTTTTGTAGAAAACTTCACATCAGTAAAACAAATTGATTTTATGATTAACAATCAAAAAATATTTGTATCATTAGAAGGATTATCTAACCTATTTAATAATTTTGTTGAATTAGTAGAAGAAAAACAAATTTCGCTTCCTCCACCATTTAAAACATATGAAAGTAATCTTCTTAACGATCAAGCAATTAAGCATCTTAGCAAACCAACTCAGACAAAGATTTCTAATACATCGCTACAAAACGCTCTTATCGCTCTCAGTAAAATTGACTGTCAAAAAGCAGCTGAAAGTTTAATAAACATAGTTTCATCTTGTTATAAGAATATGAATAATACAAACGATAGTATTGATACTTGTGTAGCTGAAGATAACTTTGCTTCTGTTTGGCTTTACTTTTCTAAGCATTCGTTAAGTCAGAAACAATTATCAACCAACAGCAACTTTTTTTCTGAAAAACAAAGATTTATTCGAATCGAACAATATATGGATAGTAGATTTGATGATTCTGAAAAAAATACAAATTATTTTATGCCTTTTCATACCTTTGATTTCATGAAATATCTGAATCAGAAATGTCGACCCATTTAACCAATCGCTTTCCCTATGTTTTCTCCTTTATTACCATTTGTATGAACATGATTTTTTAAGGAAACATTATTATGAAAAGCAGATACATTATTTTATATAGTGCTTTACTATTTCTATCTGGTTGTAAAGATTGGGATTATGACCATACTTTTTTAGTGCAAGGTGCTCAAGATGAAAGTGAGAATACCTCAAATTCTTCTTGGAAAAATCAAGGATTTACCTTAGATGAATATCATATTTATAAACAAGCAGGAATGAGTCCATACAGAAACGATTCAAACAGTGCTTTGCCTTGGAAAGAAGCCAATATACCAGCAGAAAAAGCAGTAGAATATTATCAAAAATGGAAAACCAACGGTGTATCAAGTGAAGAAGCTGTTTATTTCATTAGTCACGCAGATGCAACTCCTACCCAATTTAAACAAGCAATGGCAGCTATCGACGCACATTATGATATTATTAATAAAACAGCTGAAGAAGAAGAAAATGGAGGTATCAATAGAAAAGTTGTAATCAAAATTATAAAAAAAATACAAAACGGAACCCCAGCCAATAAAGCTGTCCTAGACTATATCCAAGAAGAAAATAAAAAAGCAGTAAATGAAGAAAGAGCACAATGGCCTACTGATATTCTTCAATCATGCGGCGATATTCCCAGAAGTATATATACTTATACAATTAGTAACGATTCCCAAAATCCATACAGTGTTAATGGGAAATGCTATACTATAGATACACCTTATCAAGCTGTTAAATGGATGTCAGATCATCAAGTAATTATTATTCCTATGCCACAAGTTAGCGCAACAAACTTTATTTATATATACAGCGATTCACCCTTTCAAAATGATAAAGTAGCTATCGTTAAAGGAGTTACCCCTCAAACGTTTACAAACGTATTTGGAGGTGATAACGTTATCGCATCTTTTGAAGTTATTGGGTATAAATAATATTTAAATAGGTTTTCCTGTATTTTCTCCTTTATTACCATTGCTGTGCACATGATTTTTTAAAGAAATCCCATCGGCGATAACGTCCCCTTTAACGTTTAGTTCGCCCTCAATAGTCACAGTAGGGGCTTTGATATTAATTTCATTTTGTGCAATTTTAATATAGGTGGAAGGATCGTTTAATAACAAAGACGCAATATACATTCCGTCCGAAATGGAATAGGTTCTCCAACTTGCAGGCGGTGCTTTTTTTTTGTTTTTTATGACACTAGAAATATCCCTAGAAGCAAATACTACAACCCCAATATCCCCTACTTGTGGATCACAAATAATTCCATGACCACCCCCTTGCAAACGGACGTAAGGAATGTTTAACAAAGGGGCGTAATCCTCAGCATTTCCTTGATTGTCAAGCAATTGAACCATGGAAAGGGCATGAACAACCCGCTTGCTCGCATTAACCTTTGTAACTTTTACCACCATAGCCGTATTAATTTGATTAAGCTGGTTCTCAATCAACGCATGTAAAATATTGGTATGATGATTAAAATTTTGCTTGGTGCAACTCATAGTGCTGTGGACTTTCTTACCGCTTGCTTTGAAACCTCAATTTCCGTTTCCCATTCGCCCTCTGGTATAAGACAAGATAACTTATGCTTTAAGGTTACCATGTTTTCCCATACGCCATTGGCAGGTTGAATTTGTGAATCTCTTATTTCGACAGCCTGTCCATATACAATACTTGGAATGAATACATTGCGTACGATAATGCCGTTACTGGAATATTTAGGATAGCCAATCATACCATGGTAAGGACTGCATCGTATAGGCGTATCCAATGTTAAGCTCGCTCCTTTTGGGTAAATATATAACGTTTGTAATCCGCGAAAAGCATATTGAAAATTGCCTGCTTTCGCACATTGATTAAGTTGCGTTATAATGTCACCGTAAAAATTAGGATTATTAAAAACGATGTTAACGTTCATATTCTGAACTCTTAAAATCGGCGACCTGTCGTTTATCACAATTGCTCTAACGGCCTCTTCTGCAGAAACTTCCCCTTTAAAGGAGACAGAGGGCGCGACGCTACCGCTATACTCCCCCATGGTTGTTAACTGAATATAGGTTATTCTTTCCGGTGTAGCGTTATAATCATCATACGCCACTACAATGCTCCCTTGAAATATTTTTGAATATATTCCCTGACCATTGCTAGTTTCTGCGCGTTTCCCATAAATAATGATTTGACTGGCTTTTTGAGCGGCCACCACGGTGTATAGTCCCATAGTAGATATTTGATTGGCTAAATCTACAGGCAGGTTATAGATTTCCACATTGGCTAACGGCAACATGGTGGCCCCATACATTTCAATAGAAACAGACGCTTGCAAGCCTTCTATTTCTACAGAATTTTCCTTATTGTTAGATAAAATCACCTGTTTATTATTGGCGTTTACCCCTCCTATAAACTTGAATTTTAACCCTCTTTCTTCAAAATAAGTTTTTGCGTATCGCGTTCCTGTAACAATGGTTTCACTCATAAAAATTCTTTTTCCTCATCTTTGTCGATGTAGAAAAGTAAAAACCGGCTCCCAAAATAGGGATAATTCGGATTATCAAAACCGTATTGATCAACAAATACCAAATCCCCGGGAAAGCGTTTGTAGGCCAGACGTATGAGACGAACCCGATCTAAACAAAGAATTCCCGTAATTAAAGGCGAAGTAGACCGATACACATCTAAAAAAACTCCTGTAACTCCAGTATCTCGTAGTTTAAAAAAGTAATTACCATTTTCTAAATCCAGCGAAAATTTCTGATTATCCACAGGAGCAATAGTTATAAGTTTCATTGTTATACTTGCTGTTTCTTTGCAATTTGTTTTTGTAAACCAGACGCTTTTTGGGTTTGAGCGTCTCCTATATTTTGAGAGCTTCCATGATAAGCCGTAGCATTTTCTAAAGGATCACTACGTTTTACCGTGTTTCTTACTTCCTTAACTTGAATTAAAATATTAAAAAGTTGGGCCGATTGAGGGGTTCTGTTGATCGTAACCCCAGTTACATTTACGGTTTTGGCTATAACCCCTACTTCTCCAAAGTATAGATAAAAAAGCAGCTTCGATTTTTTAGCTTTCAACGCAGCGTCCAACATATATTTGCGCTGCTTTTCAGTTCCTGTAACCAGGTAATTCACGTTAAATTCAGAAGGGGTATTAACTTTGTTCACTGAAACAAACCCCCCATTTTCAATGGGCGCATTTGTCACCTCTGAATTAAAATTTGCCGTAGCACTCCCTACGCCAACCTCAACCAGATTTTTTCTAGCCGAGTTTTTATTTCCTAATACAACCTTACCTGTTAAAGGATTAATATCTTTACCATTTATTTTAAATGGATTATTCAACGGGTTGTTTAGAAAATTAACATGGTTATCGTATTCAATTAGGCCTTCGTAAAAGGGGTTTCCATCTTTTGTATATAAACCATATTTATCTTTCTGATTGACGTAATCTTCAATCAGCTTCCACCCGGCCGATTGAAAAAAAGAAATGCCAAGCGTTCCTACATTTATCACTGAATTAAATCCCGCCCCTTATCGCGCCCATTTGATTCATTTTAGGAAAATCCAATGCTGCTTTTTTACGATTTAATTCGTTTAAATTCTGTTTAACCACTTTGCCTATGAGGTGAGGGTCACTATTGGCAACATTTATAGTCACATTGTTGGTTTGATCTCCTTCTGTATACCGGTTTTGATTCATAATTTGATTGGTTCTATATTGGGTGTACATCTGTTGAAAAGGAATAGCGTTTGCCATTGCCTGTTTCCTTTGATAAATCTTGACGTTTTTTGCTACATTTTCTACGTATCCTTTTGTCTCTTGGGGCAAATAATGAACCCAATTGTTACCGTGCATACTGATTATTTTATCAATTCTACCTGGTCCTCCATTATAAGCAGCCCGCGCTTTATCCATGTTGCCATGATATTTCTTTTTCAAATCACTCATGTATCGAGCAGCCCCTTGAGCAGAGGAATAAAAATCGTGGGCATTTACCCCATACTCCTTTGCGGTAGCAGCCATAAATCCAAAGTCTCCTTGCGCAGATGCTTTGGATAACATATGTCGTCCGCGACTTGATTCTTGCAGCCACTGAGCATCCAACGACCCGCGGGGTAGGTCATATTGATCCTCCAAGGTTTCAAGATATTTTTGCTTTTCCTTCATGCTCGCACCCACACCCATGTTCCATTGAACATCTTTTTTATTTCTACGGTATATTTCAGGGCTATACGTTACGGTCTCTGCGTGCGCTGAAGGAAGAAACCAATTTAAAGGGTTCCACATTGATGGAGCTTGTGCTGCTTTTGCTTTTTGTATGATTTTATCAGCACTCACGTTTAAATCGTTTACGTATAAAATATAATTACCGTTTTTATCTACAAGGACGAGCCTATCTTCTAGGGGACTAAATTGAAGCGAGCCTCCGGTTGCTTGTTCGATTTCTCTAACTTTTCCCGCATTTACCTTTAACGCACGCTCTGCCTTGGCTTTGGCTTGTGCTTGGTATTTTTTAAATGTTTTTATCTTTGCCTCTTTTTGCTCTGGGGTTTCGTTAGTGTCACCCCCTAAAGCCAAAGCGATTGCAGGCGGTCCTAATACTCGCAATCCGACTGTTTCTAAAAACGTTGAAAAAAGTTTAGGGCCCCCTAAAAAAAAGGCTAAAGTTTTAAATATGCCTCGAAAAGCCGTTGAAATTGTAAGAAGCGCAGCAGCAGTTGCAACCAGTTCACCTTGTTTTGATAAAAAGCCGTCAAGGGTTTTCATAAATTCAACAGCAACTGGAGTGATATTGGCAATAGCTTTAGCCATATTCATAGAGAACGTGTTTTTTAAATCCTGATAGGCAGCGTCTGCTTTTTTTAATTTTGGAAACTGGGCAACCATTTCTAGAGACTTTTTATATTCAGGAGATTTTTTTTGAAAAACTTTATCCGAAATATCTCCCTTCAAAAACAGGGTAGCAATATTCCTATCGCCATTACCATTGGAGCCTAAAGCGTTTGTAACAATGTCTGTTTTTATTTCATCGGTATATAAATGCGATTGATCCTTGCCTAACTTTTCTGCAGCATTCTTCAACATTAAAAGCCGCTGCTCTGGCGTAATAAGGTTACCTTTTGAGTCTCGAACCGCTGTTAAGTAAGGATCGAAAGTAGATAAAACGCTATAGGCATGTCCCTGTTTACTTATCCAAAATTTAGGATCCGGCCATTGTAAATCTCTTCCTGTTTTTGCAACAGAACTTAAGGTCTGCCACACTTCTGTATCTTCAATGCCTTTTTGATTTAAAATATTTTTCCACAACATCCCCTGTACAGGATTAATATTATTGGATTTCAAGAACATTTCAAGCCGATTTGTTTGATGCGCAAAATCAAACATTGCAGCAATGCCCATACCCCCCATTACAACACGAGCAACGGCTGTTCCAATATCCTTAACGGCCAATTTTAATTCTTTGGTCTGTTCAATCTGTTTTCGCCCTTGATCCAGGCGCAAACGTTCGTATTCCAACTGCCTGGTTTTGTAATCTTCCTGTGTTCTTTCAAAAGAAATCTTTTCTTCTTTACTGAAATGCGTATGGCCCTCGGCTTTTAAATCAGATTTAAAAGAAGAATGCCCTCGTAAAATCTCTCCGAAACCATCCCCCATTTCCTGGGTAACTTTTTGAAACAGTTGCTGAAACTCTAATAGACCGTATGTCCAATTGTTCATTAAGTTTTCAAAATATTTATCCAGATTATATAAATCTGTTTTTACGTTATCCGTATCTAGAGTAAATTCTACATGGGGACCGTTAGCATCAATTTCCGGCATGGTGTGATAATCTTTCCGCTTCGCTTTGTAAAACGTTATCGTTGTAAATATTGACGGTCAGTAGTTCCAAAAGGGCATATAAATCCTGCGCTCCAAAAAATGTCTGCAAGTCCTTAAAGGTGGCTAAATTCGCGGTAACAAGCTGCCCTATGGTTTGAGGAATATTCGGATAATGACTGAAAATATTTTTTCTTATTCCTGTTTGTGCGCCTGTTGTGCTGCTTTTAAAAACGGGAGGGTTGCTTTGATAAAAAAATCAGTATGTAATTTAAAAACCTCGCGCTTTAAAATATATAACGTGGATGTTTCTTCGATATACTGATTGATATTATTTTTAATAGGATCCGTAAGATCGCTTTGCCCTGGGTTTAAATATATGGAACAACAATTTAATAAAGGATCACCAACCTGTATTAAATCATCATAAGGTAACGTAAAAAAAGAGTTGGCAAAATACAAGGCTAACGCCTCTAACGGTTTATCAAACACCGTTTGCCCATTTTCTAGAGTTTTGGTTAATTCTGAAAGCTGTTCCTTTTCTTCAATCTCTGAAAAATTATTTACTCCACTGACATAGGAGTAAATCAAAGGAAAAAGGGATTGATAATGTTCAACACTTACATTTCTCAATATCGCATTAATTGCCCGAGATGCCCAAGCTTCAGTATCAAGGGCGGACATTTCGGTAATTTTAAACAGCTTGCCCTGATCGCGACCTTTTTCTTCTATCTTAATATCCACGTTTCTGCGGGCCATGTTTATGCTCCTATGGTTTCATCGACGGATTCAAAGCGAAATTTACATGGCACGGGCTGGAGAATACGTCCATGTGTGGGAATGGCTTGCCATTCCAGCCAATAGCCATTGTTCAAATTAAACGTCTTGCCTTGCGAGGGAATAATCATCGTGCCGCTAAACTTCATGGTTTCGCGTTGCACCTGCATGACTTTGGCCAAGGCTTGCAAGGTTGCTAGTGAATCAGAAGCAGCAAGGAAGGTGATGGTCAGCTCAACTATATTTGCTGAGGCCAAATAGCCGCCGTATAAAATCCCCTCCATAGACGTAGCGGTTTCCACCATGGTTTGATTGCCAAAGGTAAAAGGGTTTTCTGAGGTCATCCCTTCTAAGCTAAGGGGGACACCCACCAATGGAGAAACCAAGCTTGTAACGGTGGAACCTAATCCCACCGCGTCGGCTGCGGTTGAATTGACCCAAGGGTTAGAGGCAATAAGGGTTAATTTGGTGTTAACCGCGGTAATGGTTTTGTTTGCGGACATGTTACTGGATCTCTATGCTGTTCATGGTGATGGTTTGGACGGATTGCCCATCGGTATACCAAAAGTTAATGGGAGGAGAGCCACGCTTCACTCGTGTTTGCGGTGTGACTTGGTCCATGTCCACCTTGAGGTAATACCCCGTCGTGGTAATATTGCTAATCTGCGACTGATTTAATCCCGCTTGTTTTAAGGTCTGCGTTTGCATATCGGATAGACTAATCCCTGTGCGAATGGCACCAAACTTCATAAATTGCTCAATAGCGGGTTTAATCGCCGTGGTGATAATCCCTTTTCCATCGGTGTTGTAGGGAATTTGTCCCTTAGCCAACAGGGTGCGCACGAAATACAATTGAAACTGACGACGCATCCAGATCTGACAGAACCAACTGTCCAGCCATAAATACTGGCCTGAAATGCGACCTTCATACATAAAAGTAAAATCATTCGTGGCCGATGCCCATGTGCCATAAAAATTATAGCCATTTGTTTTTAGAGCCAGCGCTTGGTCTTTGCTGTCAACATTGGCTGTTAGAAGGGAACTTCGGCGAAAGGCTGCGGTAAAGCGACCATCGCTACTATCCAAATCCCAAGCGGCGGGATAGCCTGCAATAAAGGCACAGAGTTCCAAATGGTTATACACAGACACCACACTTTCATACCCTGCCGCACTTACCTTTTCTGCAAAAGAGGTGCCACTCTGAGGCGTAGTTGCGGCGTTAGAGCTGTCGGATAAAATAACGCATACATCGTCGCGCATCCCGTTTGCCCATTTTGCAAACTCCATTTTTTTATCTTCTTCAAGTTCCCAGCTTAAAAAAACAGAGCAAAAGGCGAGGTTTTTTTGACGCAACGCATTTAATAGACTTTCCGGGGTTGGATTGCTCACCGCAGGCGATTGAATAGCACTTTCACTTTGCGTTAACCGTAAATCGGTGGCCAATACTCCGCTTGCAAAACTGACAGACGATCCACTCCCCGTAGTTGGCGACGTAATAACCATTGAAGACGTGCTGGCAGAAAAGACAACGTTCAAGGACGCGGCAGTGGAAAGAAGTGTTGCCGCATCGCTCATACTTTTGGCACCACTTAGATCAATTGCTTGTATATTGATTTGCTTGCCATCGACGGTGATTTGCAAATCACCTGAAAAAGTTTGCAACTGATCCAACGTTACGGCAGCCAGCGATCCCCCTATGAGACTAGCCGCACTATCTGTTTCATAATAGGGCGCCATATACAATTGCGTGGCAACCCGATCCGAATTGGTAAACCCAGCAAAATAGACCTTGGCCAAATCGTATTCAGTGGAATCAAAGCCGAAAATCGTTCCAACCTGATCGGCACTGGTAAAACTACTGGTTTGGTTAGCGGGTAAAATTCCCTTATTGGTCAACATTAGACCAAAAAGGGTGTTCCCATTATTCCCAACGTCTATAACACCGGGATTAATGGTTATAATTGTACTTAAAGGAATGGACATTCTTTCTTTTTCCTTAGCTTCAACGAGATATAAAAAAACCACTCTTTACGAGTGGGGGGTGCTTGACATAAGACTACAATGCGACTACACTTTAGGAAGAGATGAAAGGAAGGTACCATGCATTTACAAGAAACCTATGTCAGGGCTAGAATTGATCAGGATATTAAAGAGCAAGCTGAAAAAACTTTAAAAAGTATGGGGATAACAACATCGGATTATATTCGAATAGCCCTCATTCGTCTTATTGACGAACAAGCCATTCCGTTTCAGATTAAAACCCCTAATGCTACAACAGTTAAAGCCATTAAAGAGGCTCGAGAACGTATTCGCACAGGTCATTCCAGCTTAAAAAGCAAAGCAGGCATTTTAAATGATTTACGAGCCCTCAGAAACACCAACGATTAATTTTACGACTTCAAGACAGTTTGCCAAAGATTACAAACGCTTAGAACGATCAGGCCGATACGATCTGGATAAAATTGAACAAATTTTAAACCATATTTTGGACTATCTCTTAAATGAAACCACGATGGATCCACACTATCGCGATCATGCGTTAATAGGAGAATGGAAAGGGTGTCGGGAATGTCATTTATTAAATGATTTATTACTTATCTATGAGATCGATGTCGAACAACACTCCTTAGCTTTTATTCGGCTAGGTACTCATGCTCAATTATTTGAATGAACATTATCCAGAAGTAATCATCGTAAGCTCAAGCTCGATAGCACTTTCTTGCTGGAGCGCGACCTCTGGGTGATATTCTAAATACACATCTCGACTGTATCGATCTGAATATTGCTCTTCCCCTGTAATTAAGGTCATCATGCGATCGTTATCCGTGTAAAGAGGATAGAGGGGAGCGTTAAATGACCTGAATAGATCATAGGTGCTGTCGTCGTTCCATAAGGTGGAAAACTGCGTTGACAGATCACACGCTTTGCAAGCCTCAGTTCCCCAAAAATCAACACGCATCATAACTTCGTAGCATTCACGCATGATTTTTTTTACAGGATCATACCGACTTTCAATGGTGGAAAGGCACTTTTTCCCGATCATCTGAAGCAAAACAAAAGGATTTTTAGGCAAAGCCACCCGATTGCTTTGTCCCCTTATCACTTCTATTTCGGGAAAACGGTTTTTAAAAAAGCGAACCATTGCTTCATAAATACCCATTTCACTGGTTGAAGTGGGATATACCCGCTCGGAAAGAGGCGTAAACGTCGCCTTTACTATCCCTCCTTTATTCTCTCGGGTCATCATCGAGGATCCTATCGGTTGTATCCATTACCGTATCCAACTGGGCTACAACGAGAACCTTACACCATCCCGATTGCTCCCAACTCTCAATCCGCTTAACCACCTTCCATACCCTGCCGTAAAACTCTAGCAAATCGCCACCCAAGCCTCGTTTGGCATCTTGCCCATATAACTGACCGGCAGCAAAAACAACCTTGCGTTCCCCTTGGATATTAACAAACTCCTCCTGCTTTAGATCGTATCCATCTGCCGACTGCACTTGTAATTCGATTTCTTGTGCAGGATAATAATCGGGCGTTTGTTTGGCGTCGGGTCCAATCTTATAGCCTTTTGATCTTAACACCAGTCCGATAACATTCGGGTTAACCTGGTTGATTATTCCTCTGACCATATGATGAAGCTGCATTATTTTTTTTCAACCTGATACGTAATTGAATTGAACATTAACCCCGTATCAATCAAAGGCTTGTTTGTAGCTTCTCCTGAAGGGCTTTTGCGCACTCTTGCTGCGAGCGTTGAAGCGGCCAAAGGAGGCTCCCATACCTCGTTAATTTCCATTTTTACTTGCCCGACGATCGTATTGGCCAGCGCTTCAACCGCCTCGTCTACTTTAAAATTGGATTGCTTGAGGATCCATGCAAATTGAGCCGGCCAATGCTCCGCATGTTTAAAAAGGGTTGGTGCCATAAAAGGACGTGCGGGAATGCGTGAGTTACCATATTCGTTCCACTCTGCCACTTGCGCCACGGATTGGCCATTGGGATAGGTTGAGCCATCGGCTACTCCAACCTTAATCGCATAGCTGTTTTTTAATTGAGGGCATTGACGCAAGATAGCCTCGCTCAATTTTATCCCACTCAGTTTAATGCCCATTTAATGCCCATTTGGACTAAGAAAAATGGTTCCCTGCGCAATAAACGCTTTATAACGCTCATGCCCAGCCATTTTTTCCCATATAGATTTTTTAAGTTTTGTGTAGCCTATTTTTATACCCCTCGGTTCCAACATCGCATCATAACCTCGCAAGATGAACGCACGTTCCCCAGGTAACTGGATACGAATACCCCCTGGATATTTACACCCAATGACCACCTCACCCATTTCTACAGATAAGCTCGGATCGCATGGTGTAGGTTCTGATGAAACTCCTCTTGAAGTTCCATTTCCTCGTTTTCGGTCCAATTCTGCAACGTCTGCAGAACCTCTTGATAGGTTACTTTGATCGGTGGTAATGAGCTCTTTGGATTCAGATAAGGATTTACCTGCGTTGGTTTGGGTTTCGTCTTCATGATTGGAGGATCCTTTCATTTTGCACATGGAACATATACTCTTTTCGGTTAAGGAGAAATTCTTAATCTGGGATCCGGAATGGGACGAATGTAAAACGCACTGCGGTATTTTTTAGTAAGTGCCCAAAAATCGACGCCATACCCTGTTTGGGCTAACCACGGATCGACCTTTGACAATCCGCTGGTGTCACTCGAAATGGATATGGATCCTTCGCTGACGTTATTAATCATCCCACTTAGCTGCGTTCCCTGACGCCTTTTTAGGCTTAAAGCGGCGTAATGCGCCACCAGAAGGTAAAAAAGCGTTTTTCTTTCTTTCGGACAACACACCACGCTATTGCGAGTAGGATTAAAAAAAGACGCAGCCAAAGTGGCGTAGTTGTTGGCCTGCTCTAGCGTAACGGTTTGTTTAAACTCTGGATAAAGCGATATCCATTCTGAATACACAAAATCACACTCGGTTTCTGTCGACATCACAACCCTTTCTTAAGCTTCTCCTGCCTTTACAGCTTTCACCTCTTTAGGCAGCTTATCGGGATCAATTCTCTCCAAACCATGCTTAACCCTAGCCTTCTCTTTGGCTTCATCCACCGCGTCTTGTTTTTTTTCGGATGCGAAGATCAAGCCTTTTTTTACAGGAGCAAACTCCCGATGGTCCTTGATCCAGGCTTCCCAAAATTCCCTTGGCACTTTGGTTAACCCAACTATATGTGAGGGGGGCATAAAAAAAGGCGCTACGGAGCGCCCACTTTGCTGAATCCCCTTGAGTAAAATTCGCTTTTTATTTACTTCAATGTAAAGTCCGTGCAACAATTTGCAGCTCACAATAACGTCATCGGACATGGTTAGACCCCCAACATTTGAGCAACCAACACGGGACGTAAAAGAATGGTTCCCCACGATCCCTGAGTAAATTTTTCTTTGTAGGAAGACGCTTCCCTTACTACGCCATGGCTGCGTAATTTTTCAGAAAACGCACAGGTAAAGGTATTGATGCCCTGATACTGCTCTACAAACAGTTGCACCAATTCTCCTCCGGAAGTGGACAGTTGGGGAGCACTTATTTGCACCAGGTTAGGAAAATTCTTTTTTAGTAAATCTAACACCCCAATCCCATATTGGTTTGTTTTTAAAAAATGGGCCTGAACGTTGTTGGATACTACGAGTTTTAAAGGACTATCCATATCCACCGCATTATCTAAATTAATTACTCCTTGCGTCTGCGCTTGAAGGGTTTGGTATAGCTTTTGAATATCTTCGTAAATTTCCATAGCCGTGGCTTTTGCCCACGTTGTTCCCCCTGCGACTTTCGTGTCCGGCTGAATAGCGGGTAGCAGATTTGGATCATTCAGCGCGCCGTAATTTTGAATATTCGCCACACCAAAGAAGTAGCTCTGATTTTGCCAGTGATTTAACGTCAAGGCGGCGGCTACCTGCTTGCGAGCCGGTATATTAATATTAGCCAACTGCGCGCGCCCAATTTCGCGATCCCCCCATTGCGCAAACGTTTGCACTAAAAATTGCTGACGTTGAGGAAAGTTAGTATTTACTTTAGCGATCCCTTCGTTTTGATAGTCGCCATACGGCCCCACGTCCCCTCCGGCTTCCACAACGGTAAACATTATCGTATCGTGTAACCAATCGCCTTTTCTGCCTTCTCCGTAAATCTGAGCCGCTTTTAAAGGGGCAATCAATATTTCAATCAATTGCGGCTCAATATAGGTTGTAAAAAGGGAGGGAATAGCGCTATTGGATCCAGTAATAGCCGTAGAAGCACTGTCTCCTACACGGGCACTCGTATATTCCTTGGCATGAGGCAAATAAATACCAAACTGGGTTTCCAGGAGTGCTTTGTCCTGCGCCCAAGATTTTATCTCAATCGCCATGTTTTTAAGCTCCTTTGGTTGAAGTATCAATAAAGTTAAATACGCTTATGGCCGCCATACCATCGTCCCCTTTGGCCTGTTCATAGCGATAAGATGTTTGAACCGAGTCAACGTCACTTTTGTCCACAATTTCGCCTGTTTTCGTCGACGCGTATACGCTATCCCCATATTCGGGAGTAGCCGCGTCTGGAACATTTACAATAAATCCTGCACTTTGATACACCGTTAACATGGTGCCAGCAGGCAACAAACGGGAACATAAATCTCTACCGTAATTGGTGCCTATGATTTCACGCCCTACAAAGCCAATGGGGCTACCTGTCCCGGTGTTATTATACGTTCGCGTGGTTTTATCAAACCACACAAAAGACCCCGTTAACACGCCTTGTGCACCGGCCATGGCAACGTCACCTCCCCCTATTGCCCTGGTATCCACTACGGTCGTACGAGGGTTAGTGCTAGAAAAATCACCGTGCCAGCCTCGTGCAGGGTTTAAATTTATTTTTTGTTGAAAATCAGTCATTTTTAAATACTCCTTAATCGGGTTGCGTTAAAACGTTGTAAATCCTTTGCACTACACGCCACCGAATCATTGGCTTTGGTCGTGTTTTGCGCTTGGTGTTGAATTTCTCGTTTGGCCATAAGCTGCAACGTCTCATAGGGGGTGTTGGGAGGGATTTTCACTCCCATAACCTGTTCTAATGCACTGGAAAGGATATACTCGCCGCTATCGCCTACACTTGCCCATTCTCCCACTAAGGGTTTAACGAGCTCCCTCGCTTCGCTGGTTTTACGCATATCTTCCATAACACGGCTTTTAATGGTTTTCTCTATGGCTGCGGCATCAAAAACCTGTGCTTGCTGTGAAGGCATTGAAGGGTTTATGTTGGGTTTCCTATCATTCGCCCCAGCTTTATTTTTATCCTTGTCTTGCTCAGGATCCTCGTCTTTTGTGGACGCTTCATCTTGCTTCTTTTTTTTATTTTCTTCCTCCTCTTCATCCTCTGTCGCTGTTTTCTTATCCTTCTCTTCTTCGTCCTTGGCTTCTAACGTATCTACGGGATCGTCATCGTCTTTAGCTCGGCATTCTTCATCCATCGCTTTGTTAACCGTTTCCTCAATTTTCTTAATCTCTTCGTCGTTGGCTATGGAGTAACCCATCAAAAGGCTAGAAACCACTTGTGGAAACATTGATTTTCGTGTTTTGGTTGCTTTGCCAATCACATCCGCGATATCCTTGGCGTTGCTATCGTTGGCGCGCCCACGATTAATTAGAACAACCAAATCCGTAAAGACTCGCTTGCCTATTGTATTAAGTCTTGGCATTTTTTTTCCTTTAAAAGTTGGTTTAAATTTTTCATCGGCAACCCTGACATCAGAACCCGCTCTGCCCTCCTGCACCAAGGCAATATGATCCACATGAATGCGCGTCATAACGCCATCGTAAGGTTCGCCGTTCACGTTACCCGGGGTCATCTGCGGGACAAACGCATACGAAGCGGAAAGCTCTTTTTGACGATTGTCTTTGATGGCTTGGATATAATCCCC
Source organism: Commensalibacter sp. Nvir (assembly GCF_963921845.1). Classification (NCBI taxonomy): domain Bacteria; kingdom Pseudomonadati; phylum Pseudomonadota; class Alphaproteobacteria; order Acetobacterales; family Acetobacteraceae; genus Commensalibacter; species Commensalibacter sp. Nvir. The sequence continues at coordinate 15,246 of NZ_CAWUGZ010000038.1, forward strand.
ATCCCAGATCGTGATGGAACATTGCACATAGGGGGGATTAAACTGCGGATCGGATCCTGTCGTGCCAATCACTTTGGAATTATCCAAATGGTCGGCATCGGCCGCTTTATGAACGTATAAAATCGGACGTTCTTTAAAGGAGGGTAAAGCTTGATTTAGCTCGTCAGGAGAACGATAAAACCTATATTTTTTGTCAGGTTTTAATCCATATTTTTGGTAGTTACTGATTTCAGCGCCATAATATTCGCAAATATTGGCTTTGGTCAGATTGGTATGCTCAACGCGCAAATGCCCGTTCCAGTCTTCGAAACGCATGGATTGCGCATCAAACACCAGTACCCTGTTTTTTAATTTCATTTAATTTTTCTATACTGCTCTACAAAAAAATGGTTTTGCTTTGAACGGATGCGCATCCGAAACAAGCGCTGCGGATCTTCTTTGTGCTTCAATAGGAATCACAGCCACCGAAAAACAGTGGCAGTTAATCTTTTGGCCGGGCATGATCCATTCTTCATCAATGAAACATCCTTTACGGACGTCAAATATTGTACCATCGGCCATTACATGCGAATGCCTAGGTTTTTTAACCCCAGCCCGATGAATCCATTTTACCCACACTATCCCCGCGTCTTTATTAACCTGATTGGATACCGCGTTAATCACCTTATTTTGTTGATCCACCGCCATGTTAAACGCTCTTCGCTGGGTTACCCCATGCCGTTCGGTCAAAGCCGTATGGATCTGCTGCATATCCCATCCTTTAGCGGTAGCCTTAGAAAACTCTTTTTTTACATCTTCAAGGTATTTTTTCGGGATTGTTTTAATCAAATCCACATTCTGGGAAATCGCTTCATCCAACCGCTCTCTCGTTTTAACTGACGGCTGCCAATCAATTCTTAAACTGTTGCGTTTTTTAAATTGCTCATACGTCTTAAATACGTAATCACTATTTTGTTCCGCAAAATTTTTTGTTGCTTCCGTTATCTTTTCAGGATGAGCATATTTTTCTATTAGGTCCCGTAAAACAACCAGAATATTGCTAAACAATCCATCCTGAACACACCCTCTATGGATCTGCTGATAGATAGGCAACACTTCTTTTTCAATATCATGTTGAATCGCTGTGATAAAGCGCTCCAACACCTGACCATAAGCCAATAAGAGCGAGAGATTTCCTCGCACCTTTGGTCCTTCAAGGTATTTCTTTCTGCGACCCATTATGCATAATCGCTCATCTCTTTAAGAGACGTTTCTCGACCCTCGCGTTCCAACACATCATCGTTTAAGGCCACGCCGTCCATACTCGATAAACCCAGATTTTTATAAATCTCTTTGGCTTCTCTTGTGGAAAGCGCGCCAGATTGCGTCATAATATCAATAGATTGCACGATTTTTAAATCAACATCCGCTTGTTGAAGATCATCGAGCTGCCATAACGGATTGAAACTAAATCTAATATTTTTGTCGATTTCTCCAAACGTAGAAAGCTGAATGACATTCAAAACCGTTTGCAATACAGGACGCAAATCGCTTTCCTGCATAGCCGAGATACGATCGTAAAAGGCTCGCATTTCCCCATCTGAGGAGGCATTTAAACCCGAAGGGGTTATTCCTAACAGTTTTACCAATGGAATGCCTGATACCGACGCTAAATGCTCTTGAGCCTGCGCTTGCAACCTGTCCAACCCACCCAAAGGTGCACACACATTGATTAAATCTTCGCTCTCTTTGTCAATAACTTGCAAACTTCGGTTGTCGCGATAAGCAGCCATCAACTCCGCTCTTTTGGTCAGCTCTTCACACCCTGGACTTAACAATTGCGTAAGATCCGTTTTTAACACCATAGCGGAAAAAGACTTAATCAAATCAGAGACCGATTGGCGTGTGCGTAGCCAATTGTCTATATAAGGCTTACAAGAAAAAGCAAAAGGAACGCCACCAAAATTATAAGCGGGTTTTAACAGGTCGGGTACCGGTTGGGTGACCAACGTTAACAAACGCGATTGATGAATTTGTTGTCCCAATACCCACCAGAGGGAAGGTTTATAGAAATCATCGCTTAAGGGATCTTGGGCATTATACGCCACCGGCGTCACCCAATTGGGATTGATCAATCGAAACCCTTTGAGCTCTCCTTTTTTAATTTTTTTGGAACTCAGGTACAACGGGGCCGATTTTTCTTCCGGATCGTTTTGTGCCGTTTCCAAATCAATATAGAGATGGGAGAGACCAAAATACGCGTCTGTTTCTAAATGTTTTCGAAGAAGATTTAGAACATCAAGACGATTAAACTCAGCTTGGAGCACATCTAATTTTTCGTTGTTTACTCCCTTATCTTTTTTCACGAACTCAAATGTGATCCCTGCCCGAGTCATTTCTTGCGCACGCGTGGTGACAATTAAACGATACTCGTTGCGTAAGGACAATTGCGATAGATAGGGATACCCTGGAAAGCCAATCCCTTCTTCAAACAGCGTCGTCAGAGGATCAGACGTCAGGTTAAAGTTTCCGAACCTGCCACTTCCTACAAAACTGTCGTTTACCGTTGCATTTTCTGCTCCTTTGCCTTTTACCCCTTCAGGCGCTTCATACGCTCTGAATAAGTCTCTTTTCCCTAAGGTTTCGCTCGAAGGCAATCCTTCTCTGGAAAGAGCCTTTGTATATAGGTTTTCGGAGACAGCCTTACGGTTCTCCTTTTTCTTTGCCATTATATTCTCACTATTTCCATCAAGGACGGCATTTTCGGCAACCCTTTTTTAATGCCGATTTTCTCAAATGCCCCCGATGAAGCATCGACCTGATCGTCATGGGAACCATTAGGAAAATCGGCTAATTCTTCAATATAGGTTCGGTTCCAAGGTGCTCTTACTAACGCTACATTGCCCATATTTACCTGAGAGGCAAAAGGATCGGCACGGGTGACCTTATCGCCACTTTCGCGCATTGCATCGACTTTATAACCCGATAGGATCCTCGCATAATACTGTGCTTGTGCAACGCCGGCCTGTCCAGGATCCAAAGGAACGGTAATCGGAACGGAACGACCATCTTGACTGGCAATAGCCAGCACCGTCTTTTCCACCTCATCCGGTTTTCCCCGTAGACGCACAACATCCAAGACCGTATACCCTCCATCCACATTGCGTTGCATTTTTACTCCAACCGTCCAGTCTGGATCGGACTTGCCACTTTTCTTTTCTGTGGCGGCAAAATCCCATCGTCTCACCACTTGTGCTGCTTTTGGAGCAGCCTCAACAATCGAGAGCGTGTTGATTTTAAAAATAGACCCACTTGAGAGCGTGGGTGTGCCTTGATACAACGCTGTAAAATCCCGCTCACCCACCGACATTTGAATAGCTTTTAAAGCCGCAAGGTCGTATTGTTGCGGCCACAGCGCATCCCCTGGATCGCGCCCCAATACATCCTTTTCCGTGGCTATAGCAGGTAAATGCAAAACATCCCATGCTTCGCCGGTACCGTTGTGCATTTCCGTAATTAACCGCCCCGCCAGATCATCCACGTGCCAACGAGTTAAAAAACCAGAATAATAGCCCCACCTGGCATGAGCCGTGTTCTTAGAACCGATTTATACCAATCCCACGTGCTTTCCCGTATCACTTCGCTTTCCGCATCTTGCCGGTCTTTTACGGGGTCATCAATAATAGCAAGGTCAGCACCATAACCCGTAATGGATCCTCCTGCGCCTGCAGCAAGGAAAACACCGCCCTGGGTTGTCCTCCAGAGATTTTTTGCCTGGCTATCCCTCGAAAGCTGTACTCCTTTAAACACATTGGTAAATTTTTTTTCGAGCAAGATATTTCTTATATCCCGCCCAAAGCGGTCGGAAAGCTTTGCGGAATACGACGAAAGAATAATCTGTTTTTTAGGATTACGCCCGATATACCACGCTGGAAAACGCGTGGGGACGAGCTCGCTTTTCCCATGACGTGGCGGCATAAAGACCATCAAGCGTGTAAGTTCCCTCCGTTCAATCGCTTCAAGCTTGTCACATAATAGACGCTGATGAGCTCCGACTTGATAATCGGATTTTGTATAAAGAGTAAAATCCATTAAATGTTCGCGCGCATTCTTCCGAGCAAGCCGCTCTTTTTGCGCAGCTTGGATAGCCCGCTGTTTTAAACTCATTAAACTATTAATTCGACAAAGGGTTTATCTCAACGATCAGCATCTCCAATAAACACATCCAGCTCTTCATCGGTCATTTCTTCAACATGTTTTATATGGTGTACACTGGCATCTACTTTCACATCGCTTAACCTCGCGTGCATGTAAGGTGCAGCCCCTTTAGCGGCTTCAATGGCCAACTTGTATTTTTTTTGGTGAAGACATTCATTCATTACAATAGTCATCACCTCTAACGGTGTTTTAAACGCTTCACTTTTGAAACTATCGGCGACATGTTCAAGTTTAATTTTACTTGAAGATCCTTTTTTTCTCCCAGCTCCTGATCGTCTTCCTCCTCGTTGGTTCATAACACTGCATTTTGATTGTTTGATTAATTTTGATTTTTTTGATTAATTTTCAAAACAGCTCTCACCGACTGACAGCTTTGGCATAATCCTGCAGATACAAAATCTGCTGCCTTTGCTTTACAATCATTTTGAGGAGGGTGAGATAATCTTGCTCACCTGTGCGGTTAAGTCCGCAGGGGGCTGCATCGCCCACGCCGCGGGAGCCTGGGGTTTTGGACAACTTTGAGGATATGACGGCGTTGTGGACGAGCAACCGCTGCTGATGATCAGCCAGCTGAGCGCTAAGACGATTAAGATGAGTTCGCGCATCGAAAAGAGCCTTCGTATGATTGGTATCAAGTTCTTGTAATTGATTACGTTGTTTTATCATCTGTTGAAATTGCTGGGTAAGGCTATTGTAATTGTTCTGGGCAACGTGCAATTCGTTTGTCAATAGCCTGTTATGAGCGTATTGCCAGCTCCCCCACGCGAAAAGAGCCCCTATGAAAACAACAAGGCCTGCATATAAACAGAGCTTTATTTGAGTACACATATAAATAACATAACTAGGTAAAGGCTAAAGCAAAAAACAAGACATGCGGCACTGATAAAAATCAATACGTTGATTATTTTTTCAAGCATAAGGCTTTCTCCTGAGCGCGCCTTTTAATCAGGCCTTCCATGGGTTTTTTACCCACATAGATCCAACGATTGAATTCCTCACACGCGACTAAAGGTTGTGCAGAGTTAAGTTTTTTGTAGAGCGTGGAATTGCGAATGCGTAAGCAACCCACGTTAAAGGTAATCGAGGTCACAGCAGAGAACTCATTGGTGCTGAGGTTCTTGCCATTACCATAGCGATTGACACACCATTCAGCGTCTCGAACGTTTCTATTCCAATCGTTGGCAATTTGAGTGTCGGTCTTATGTTCGCCAACCCGCACGTTAGTGGTGTTGCCCACACCATCCGTTAACAACCCCGCCGGACAATGATACGAATCACGTCTACACCCTTCGGCATCGCCTATCAGTTCCAAACCTGCCTGATTGGTCCGAATGCCACCAATATGCAGCACCAGGGGAATGAGTGTCATGATCGCACACGCCCCACCTGCAACCCCTAGCTTTCTCTTATACGCCATGGTCTAGCTCATAAAAAAACCACCCAAGAGGGTGGTTCACGTTTAACAATATACTATGAAAAGCTTCAAATTATGATGGATCGTCTTTAAGTTTAGCAATTAACAGCGCATCAATTTTTTCTTTAAGCTTATGCTCTTTACGCATGTAATAAATACTGATCATTGTAAAAACAATACCACTCACCATCGCAATTTTGGAGAGATCATCAGGTGAAAAGTGATCCCATGCCCCTACCAAAAACGTAAAAACTCCACCAAGCCAGGTGCTATGGGTCGTGTAATTCTTGTGCATTGCTTTTTACAGTTTTCTGATTTTTCGCATAAAAAAAAGTGCAAATTTCCGAGGAAATTGCACTTTATATGGAGAAAAAAGAATGGACATTATTCTTTTTCTCTGGTGGTTAACTCAGATAATGAAATTCGAACTTTCAGTATCTGGGAAAGGAATTAAGATTTCGATCCATATTCCTTTTAGCCACTAGGAGGGTTGGGGGGAAACCCCCAACTTCTCTGATTTTCATTATAAGAGGTTTTAAAATAAACTTCAAGATCAAAACAACTTTTGATTTTAGAGACCCTGTTTACAAGTTTATTAAGCAGACCAATGTTTAGTAAAATGAACGATTCTGTCGATTCGCTATAGTTCATATAAGTAATAATAACTCAATAAATAATATAAAATCATATTAAATGTTAATTATTCATTAATAATCACCAATGTTTATTAAGTATGAATACTACCGTATAATAGCAATTGGGAAACAAAATACCACCCATTATTTTAGGCAATCAATTATGTTCAAATTTGTAACGATTTGCTTTTCCATATTTTTGCTCAGTTTAGGTCCGTCCCAGGCTGCCTCGCAAAAATATGTCTATCGAGCCGATGATCAAGGTCCTGGCGTAACTTTTAACAGAGGCTTTCAAACTTGGGGAAACAATATTAACGTTGCATTACACATTCGTGGATATTCAACTTCTACCGGCTCTAGAAATTCAGCGTTTATATCTACCACCACCCAGTCCAGTTTTGCTTATACGTTCATGAGGCAAAGAATTCAACCTGGCCAAGTCTATTATGTGTATCAAATAAGAGCTGATGAGAACTTCTACTCTGCACTAAGAACAATGAATCATTTAGCACAGAGATGGAACACGAGGGTTGATCCTTTACTCATTAATACTTTATTAAGGGAGAATGAATACATAGCTTACAATGGCATTCCAGCTGATCACATTGAGTCGGTCACAACCTACCGATTAAATGCATCAACTGGTGAACTAGAGAATCTGGGAAGCTCTTCTAATTCACGCTATGTAAATGCTAATACAGGCACAAATGAAAATCCTTTTACGTTAAGCGACCAATACCCATACGTAATGAGACCGATCTTATTCGCCACAAATACTAACGATAGTGCTGAATTTGAGTCAAACGACGAAACTGGAGCTTGGTGCTTACCCTCGATTGTATCCCTGTTTCAAAGTAATCACACGTCTCCCCAGTAGTAACTCTTTGTAATCAGTTATTTTCACGATCAAAAACTTTAACCACTATCTTTTCTAGTTCACAAATAATTTAATTAGGAGTTTAACATGTTTAAAACAAAATATGCACTTGCATTAACAGGACTTTTACTATCTTTTGCTTCATTCAATACTGCAAGTTATGCAGCTTTTAATTGTACACCTGGTGATACTTTAGTTTCTAAGACACATGTTACAAGTGCAGGATATAGCCCCGAAACAAATAAATTTTATATTACAACAGAATATAAACCAGACTATACTTTTTACAATGGATTGGACGATGCTAATAAAAATGGTTATATCCAGCCTTTAGAAATAACTGCCTTTTTATCCCATATTCCGATTAATTTTTGTTACCATACAGATTCAGGTGGAATAACGTGGGTAGAAAAACTTCAATTAGTGCAAAATTGATTTTCATGGTAAATAATTATCAGATTTTGTAAATAAAGTTACTTTATCTCTCATATTTTTACATTTTTATTAGCTTTAAATAAAAAGCGCACCATTAATAGGTGCGTTTTTATTGGATTTAGTCTTCCCTTTATGGAAGTAATATACTAAACACAATTATTTTAGTATGACAAAATAGTAGCAAGTTTTTTAAAAATAGTCAAATACTTTTTTCTTCGAATACCTGTTCCAACAAAATGAAACTAGAGATGATCTGACCGAAAGCGTAATGATAAAGTATTTTTTGTTGCTGAGCTATTTTATTAATATTCATATTTCCGAATATGATTTTATTTAAAATATCTATATGGTATTTCCCTACCCCATTCCAAATCACAAACAGCTTCTCATACGCCTCATGCTGTGCTTGGGTGGGTTCCCAGCGATTGCGGGAGACGCTGAGTAAACTTATCTTGGCGTATAAGTCTTGGGTTGCCCCTAAGGCTTTTTCACAGAGAATGGCATAACGTTCGGCATAGTTGCGTTGTTCAATAGTGATCATCCCACGCCCATACATCTCGTCATAAGCGCATTTACGGCGTAATCGGTTGGTTTTATGGTGCGGATGGTCGGGATCAATCGCTTCCTCAAGTTCCAGCTCCCCTCGTTTCCAGCGTTGCTGTACCCCTGCTTGTCGGATCAGTAAGGGAGTGGATTGTTTTACTTTATTTTTTTTAGCCATGCCTGCTCTGCGAACGGTATTGATAATGTTGAGTGAATCGAAAGCGTCTCTAAAAAAAGCTCATACAGCGACAGGCACTATTCCTACCCTCTTTAATTGCTCGAGTTGACGTTGAGCGGAACGGAGGGCTTCTATTTTTTCTGTGAATATTTTCTTAATGGTTGGATCACCAAGGGCATTCATTTTCTTGGTAAGGTGTGCAATCAATTGATTGAAATCCATATTGACGCGATTATCCGGAACGTAATTTTCGACGGCCTGCTCTATTTCTCTAGTTAAATCATCGATAAACTTAAAACGATTTTTAAGCTTGGCCAGTTTATGTTGGTATTCCTGTTCCTCTTGGACTTTCAATCGCTGTTCTAAGGTTTCTTGGCGTTTTTGCGCTGCTTTTTCTGGATTGCGGTAGGCTTGGCCAACAACAGATTTAAGGAGCGTTATTTTTGCTTCCAACTCGGTTTTTGCAGCATTGAGAACATTTGCAATTTCATGCGCCGAAGGAAAAAATTTAGTTGCTGTCGCAAGTTTTTGTGCCGTGTCTTGATTGAAAATACATCCAGAATAAGTTGAAAAAAGGCTGTAAATGGCTTTTACCTTAAAGCGAAAATCATCTTTTCCCAAAGGATTAGCTACCAATCCGTTTACAAACGAAAAGAGGTCATGGATCTGTTGCATCGTAACAGGAACACGCGATAACGCCTCTAATGCGTTTAAACGTTGTTTAGCCTCGTTTTGCAAGTCTTGATTTAAACGAGGAGGAGGCAAGGCAATTACCAAATCGCTCATTCCCTCACGGACATAGCGGCTTGGTTTAGTTGCATCGTAGGACGCTATAACCCACTGAGGAAGCTCGAGCACACGTGCACGTTGGCTCGGTAAAGGGGTAAGTTCACTCATTGCACGCTCCCCCATCGCTGCTCTTGTTCTTCAATCATCCACGCGTATTTGCTGGACCGTTCTGGTTTGGATTGCGCTGGTTTTGAAAAATAATGAAAGGGTTGCGGGTTATTGCGTTGTTCAATTCTGTTTTTGAGAATGGCCGAAATGTAAGCCACCGGATTGTTGCCATGCAAGCCCGCTTGAATTGCCTCAGCCACCAGTGGAGCGTCTTGCCCCGATTGCTTAAACCATCTCCCTACGATTTTATGGCATTCCAATTCCGAGGAACGTATTCGCTCTTGAAGCACCTGAACGCTTTTAGTGAAAAGCTTAGTCGTTTCGTTAATCGGGACCACTTTGGGTAAATTTAACGGTTGGGGGGTTTGGGGGGAATCCTTCTTACTTTCTAGTTCTATATCT
>NZ_CAWUGZ010000039.1:0-3220 GCF_963921845.1 Commensalibacter sp. Nvir
TAATAGTATTGACTTATATTTCGCATAATGCGATATATGATAGTGTCAAAAAAGGGAACAGAGCGGTTACTCCATTCCCTTCCAACCCACAAAGGAGTTCAGACATGAAACTTATAATTAACAACTTATCAAAGATTTTTCCAGCTTTTTTTGAGGATAAAAGAGCCATTGAGTTAAAGAGAAAAGAATTAAAAGACCAAATTCGTTTTCAAACCCTTCAAGCGGATCGCTATCGCTACTATCTACCCCGTCATGCACAGGAATGTCGAGAATTGGCTAAGCAAGCGCAAGCCGAGCTAAACCAACTCACCCAAAAACAAGCCTTTAAAATCGGGAGCTGGTTACATGGTTAACTTAAGAGAATTGGCCAAAGAGGCTCATAAAAGGCTTATTAAAGAAGCATTTAATCACTACGTCGCCCTGCTGCACAATGACGAACTTCCCGACGAAAAACTAACCGTAGAACTAATATCTGCCATGAACCATTTTACGAATTGTGGAAATCTTTATGTAAAAGAACTCAAAGAAACCCTTGTGCAGGATATGGCACAAGATGGCGTGTACAAAATTAAAGGCATCACTGTCACTGCTTTATTAGTTAACCCAGTTCCTTCTTGTATCGTGACCCACCCTGAATTAATTGCTTCCACCTATCCTGACCTTATGTCCCCTCCCAAACCGAATAAAACTGAAATAGCTAAACGACTAAGACGCGGGGAAACCATCGAAGGCGCCACGCTGTCAAATGGAGGGCCTCCTACCCTCCGCATAACCCTTATTGAAGAAGCATTTAATCACTACGTTAAAGGAGAAACCCATGCCCAATAATGTCGTTGCGCTACAAGAAAAACAATCTTTTGCCATTCAAACCAAATTTGAGCCTCAGAATCTACATGAACTCATAGAATGGTCAGATCGGGCTGCAAAATCAACTCTAGTTCCAAAAGATTACCTTGGCAAATCCGCTAATATTATAATCGCGGTACAAATGGGAGCAGAACTCGGCTTAGCCCCAATGCAGGCGCTACAAAACATTGCTGTTATTAACGGCAAACCCTCGTTATACGGCGATGCTATGTTAGCGGTATGCCGTGCTTCCCCATTATGTGAATATATTGAAGAAGAGATTAAAGGTGAAACAAAAGAAAAGTGGGAAGCAATTTGTCGCGTTAAACGACGGGGTGACAAAAAAGAAATTGTTTCGCGTTTTAGTTGGCAGGATGCAATTTTTGCCGGCTTAACAAATAAAGATAGTCCTTGGCGCACCTATCCCAAGCGTATGTTGCAGATGCGTGCACGAGGATTTGCCCTTCGCGACGCTTTCCCGGATCTTCTTAGGGGATTAATCACAGTTGAAGAGGCTAGTGATTACCCCTCACCTACCCCTTCCAATACACCACCCTCGATCCAACCTAAACCCGCTCCATCGATCCAAGCTTCCCCTATTCCAGAACCTAGAATCATAACATTGGAAGAAAGAATAGAAACAACTATTGCCTCAATTAAAAGTAAAAAAACAAAAGCTGATCTTGACGATTTGTCACAAAAATGGACGGATAAGGTTACGAAAGCTCGAGCCGAAAACAACGCCATACCCGACGAGCAAGTTAGTCGTGTCGCCGAGGCCTTCAACGAGGCGTACTGTCGTTTGGCTAACACTGATGATGTAGAGTTCATGCCATGATCCTCTCAATTATCGGCATTAACCTTTGCCTCTTCTGGATCGGCTTCATCGCTGGTCAACTTTTTCATACTAAGGATAAATAAATGAATCAGATCATCAATTGGAAAGAAGAACAGATCTGGACGGTTAAAGAACTAGCACAATTTCTAAGAAAAGCCCCCTCCACTATTCAAAGCGAGCTTTCAAGACATCCTGAAGTTTTCCCACCACGGATTAAAGGATTTAAACGTCCACGATGGGACAAAGATATTGCTATGCAATGGTTTAAAGAACAATCAATAGGAGCAAGAAAATTCGTTGGAAGACCTAGAAAAATCAATCCAACTTTTTAGCTAAATCCGCTGCTTTCGGTCTATAGTATCGTTTTAAAACCGATAGATCCTTATGGCCCGTAACGGCAGAGAGTTCCAACACGTTCGAGAGTTTTTTGGACAATTGTGTAGTCGCTTCTCGTCGTGAATCATGAAAGCGCAAATTTTCAATCCCTAATTGTTTTACAGCTCCACTAAAAATTCGCGTCAGCAATGCGGGATTTAGTGGAATTACATTATCCATATCCTTTTTTCTTTTAAGTAAAGACAACAATTCTCTCGCTTTTGATGACAGCGGCACATCCCGGGTTTCACCGTTTTTAGTCATGTCTAGATGAATATAGGACTCATCTAAAAATACATCTTTCCAGCGAAAGGCTAGTAATTCGCCTCTTCTCATGGCCGTTTCTAAAGAAAGACAAAAAGCAAAGGCTACCCATTGCTGATTCGTTTTAGGGCAGCTTTTCCCATCCCATTTTAAAGTTTCACACAACTTCTTTTGATCTTCTTTTGGAATTGTTCGATCTCTAGAAGAAGGGTTTTTAGGTCTTTGAATCATATGAACCGGATTGGAAGATAATTCAATTCCCCATTCTTTAATTGCCATATTAAAAACCGCTGAAATTAAATTTAAATCACGATTAACTGTGGATCCTTTTACTTCTTTTAATCGTTCCTCCCGCCATTGCGCTAATAATTTGGGTGTAATTTGATGGATGGGATAACCAAACAATTTATTCGTTTTTAAAAATTTAATCCTACTTAATTCTATATTCCGTCCTCTTTTTTTTATGGTAACTTCTCGACCATACTTTTCAAGAACATCTGACATTCGAATAACTTCGCTTGCAGGTTGATTAGCAATAAGTTTATCGATATAGTCTCCATTAAGAATACTGAGCTCTAGTTGATAGGACCAAGCTTTCGCTTCTTCTAAGCTATCAAAAGTTGCTGTTTTTCTGATATTTTTACGGCATACTGAGGCTCTCCAAGTATGACCACGTTTAATGATTGATGCCATGTAATAACCTCGTATAAACCAAATCCTTTACATGAAGTCATTACTTAAAATCTTTTAAAAAATATACAATAAAAAGTTAATATTTACACCAAATTACACCAGTTAAACATACAACATATTGATTTTATTGTATAAATATTACCCTCTCACGGCGGCAACACGGGTTCGACTCCCGTACGGGACGCCATTATTATTGAACAGTAT
>NZ_CAWUGZ010000040.1:0-52417 GCF_963921845.1 Commensalibacter sp. Nvir
ACATAATGTTTAGTTTTTCTGTAGGTATTAACCCCCCAAAAACCACTCAACGCGCTGACAATTGCACCTAAGACTGAGCCCACAAAACACCATATGGCGATCCGGGCAACAGCTTGGGCTGCTTGGTCCATTTTTTCTTTGAGCTTGGACTTAAAGTCAGCAAAATCTTGTTTTGCTTGGTTAATTTTATCTTTAAGTTGATCAATTTTTTGATTAGTTGTGTCGACTGCCTGTTGACGATAATACATGAAATTATCAACGATTTGTCTAGCTTCTTGAGCATTGTAAGACGTATTAGAAGCAATTGCTTTGGCAACATCGTCACGATTTATAGCTTGATTAATTTTTTCTGAACGTTGTTTGATTTGGTTCATTAAGTCAGAGAGGATACGATCGCTATCATTAGGAGAAACAGCAATATCCTTTAACGCTTGCATTGCATCGTTCTTCGTATGTTCAAATTGGGATTTTAGGTAATTCGGTTGCAATGTAGGAATATTGGTGTCTCTAAGGGCTTGTAATGCTTTGCTATCCAAATTCATGTTTGGCAGATCAAGATTTATATTAAATTGCTTTAATATATCACTACCTGCACCAAAAGTTTCTTTAAGCCCTTTTGCAGAAACAGAGCCAATTCCCTCGGCGGCACTTCCAGTTGCAGAAGCAATCGATCCGATTGTATTCCCAACCATGCCAACCATGCTTCCTGCAGAAATCAATCCCAATACCGTTGCAATGACTAAAGAGGTTGCCCAAACCAATACACCGTGTATCATGCCGTCATACCCTGCCAAACGACCAGCTATGAAAGCCCCGCAAACAAGGCTGATCATAACGGACACAATCCACCAAACCATAACGAGGGTATGAGAGCCGCTAAGCACATCATCTGATTGAAAGGACATCATTGATATTCCAAGACCCGTGCCCAATACAGATAATAACAGGGACACCGCCATTACAATAAATAGTCCTGCAATGACGCTTCCCCAAGATATACGATTTTTTAAATGATGCTCATTTAAAGGTTCCATTATTATCTCCGCTATTATTGTAAATACAACTTATAAAATAATATAAATAGCGAAAATTTACTGTTTTATTTAATATTAAAATATTCAATTTTTTAAATTGTGTTTGTTTTACCACGAATTGTTAATAATTAATTAATAATTTTAATATTTTTTTAATAAAATTGCTGTTTTTATTATAAATAAACCTTATGGAACAGACAAATGTTTTTTTATTTTCAGCGAATACTTTAAGTATTATTATTTTTCTAATTTTTAAAAATAAAATAAGGAAAAAAATAAAAAAAATAAGCTGTGTTGAAATTTCTTTCCCCACAATTTCAACCCATAATGGTGCCCAAAAGAAGAGTTGAACTTCCACGATCTTCCGATCACAGGTACCTGAAACCTGCGCGTCTACCAATTCCGCCATTTGGGCATATTTATATTTTGCAAAGGATATTACTACTGTTGAATATAAAAATGTCAATATATTATAGTTCTATTATTTATTTCGTACTGTGTTAAAGAAGTAATTATTATAAAATAGAATTTTTAGCTCTAGGAGCCTTCTTGTGGGTGAAATACGTAAAATAGCAACTGTAATTGGTATGAATTCATTTGTTGAGGACTATTTAATTGAGCGATTAGCAAAGGAAAATTATAGTATTCGTTTTGCTGTTCCACAACCTAGTAAAATAAAAAGGCAAAAAATTTTTGGCAAGGTTGGACAAATTACTCCGCTTTTTTTATCGCCTAGCAAAGAGCGGACAATTGTTCGGGCTATTGAAGGTGCAGAATTGGTTATTAATTTATTCGAAGCAAACCGCAGCGATACCTATAACTTAATGCACGAAAAAAATGTAAATTTTGTCAAACAACTTGCTAAGTTGTGTTCAGCATCTGGCGTACGTAAAGTGTTCCACTTTTCAGTTTTAGGTGCTTCCGAGAATAGTAAATCTACGTATTTGTCAAGCAAATTTGAGGGAGAACAAAATGTTATCAAAGAATTTGAAAATGCCTTTATTTTGCGTCCTAGTATTATATTTGGCCCAGGAGATAGTTTTTTAAATAAATTATGTCAAATTATTAGTTATTTACCAGTCGTGCCTGTTTATAATGTTAATACAAGACTACAACCAGTTTATGCCGGTGACATTGCCGATGCAGTTTGTCAACTATCAAAAAAAAGCAAATTAAATACCCAAATATTGAACTTAGCAGGTTCTGAAACGTATACTAATAGAGAGCTGGTGACTTTGCTGATCCATTGGTTGCATCGATCAAATAATATAAGTGGATTAACACCAACTTTTATAAGGCTAATGTCATATTTTTTACAATATATGCCAGGAAAACTTATTTCTCCTGAACTTTTAAATATGATGGAATATGATTCTTGTCTTGATAATTTGAAAAATGATTTAATACAATTAAGAATTGTACCCAAATCCTTAAATCTTATTATACCTACCTATTTAACTTGCTATAGACCCGATAATGATTTGAAAAATATGAAAAAACTACTTCATTAGATTGAACAATAAATAGGTTACATCAAATTACTAATGTAAAAGAGTCTAATAGGTCAGTACTACTGTCTTTTTTTTTAACTTAAGATAAAATAAATATTAGACATAATCTATTTATTTAGTATCGGTAGAAGTATGTCTAATAAAATGTTAAAATTCATTTTCCTTAAACAGCGTCAGCCAAAAAAGCGTCCTGCTGAACAGCGAAAACGTGATTTTTTCGAAATCTACCGTCGTTTTACTAAAAAACAAGCTATGGAGCAGGCAAGTCGATGCTCACAATGTGGAGTGCCCTATTGTTCAACTAAATGTCCAGTATCAAATTACATACCTAATTGGTTAAAATTAACTACAGAGGGTCGCTTCGAAGAAGCGTTTGCGATTTCAAGTGAAACAAATAGTTTTCCTGAAATTTGTGGACGCATTTGTCCTCAAGACCGTTTATGTGAGGGAAATTGTGTTATCGAATCTGGTTTTAACAGCGTAACCATAGGAGCAGTGGAGGCGTTCATAACCGACAATGCTTTTAAACATGGTTTAATAAAGCCAATTATCCCCCAAAAAGAACTCAATAAATCAATTGGTATTATTGGTGCAGGGCCTTGTGGCATGGCAGCTGCCAACATATTAAGGCAAAAAGGTTATAGAGTTGCTATCTACGATCGTTATGATCGTGCTGGTGGATTAATGACCTATGGGATACCTACATTTAAATTAGAAAAAAATATCGTTCAGCGTCGACAAAAACAGCTCGAACAATCTGGAGTAGATTTCCATTTTAATACCGTAGTCACAAGTAAATCAGGGATTGGAAGTATATCGTTTAAAGAGTTGTATGGAATATACGATGCAGTTTTCATTGCTACGGGAACTTATAAAAAAAAGGATATGTGGGTACCAGGTTCTAAATTACCAGGTGTTGTTCAAGCTCTAGATTATCTGATAGCGTCTCAAAAAACTCAATTATCAACGGACATGAATGCTAAAAATAAACATGTGATCGTCATAGGTGGTGGCGATACTGCTATGGATTGCTTGCGTACAGCCATTCGACAAGGAGCTAAATCGGTTAAATGCATGTATCGTCGCGATGAGGCGACTATGCCAGGTTCCAAAATGGAGGTAAAGAATGCCAAAGAGGAAGGTGTAGAGTTTATTTGGCAAGCAATACCTGAGACATTTATTGGGGGAAACTGTGTACAATCCATTACAGCGTTAAGAACGGAGTTAGAAGTTTCCGAATTAGATAATCAACAGACCGTTAAACCTATCGAAAATACTTCGTTTAACTTGCCTGTTGATATGGTTATCAAGGCTTTGGGCTTTGCTCCTGAACCTATATCCGATCTATGGGATATCAACGATTTATCGTTGAATAAATATGGAAATATATTAATTACTAACCCCCCTTGCATGACGTCTATACCAGGTGTCTTTGCTGGAGGCGATATTGTTAGAGGCGCTAGTTTGGCGGTATGGGCTATAAAAGATGGGCAAGATGCAGCACATCAAATAAGTCAATGGTTAGAAAATCCGACCTTTAAAAAAAGTAAACTACTTTAACTCTAATAAAATTAGGTGAAAACAGAAATTAAATGGATACATATTTTACCCCTGGGCGAGAATAAATGATGCATGAAAATTTTATAAACAAAAGGTTGAAAAACGAAAAAATACTTAAAGAAGTATATTCTGTTAATCAGGAGCATGATGCTTGCGGGGTCGGACTGATAGCTGCATTGGATGGAAAAAAAAGACGCACAGTTGTTGAGGCTGGAATAACTGCGTTGAAGGCTCTGTGGCATCGTGGGGCGATTGATGCCGATGGCAAAACAGGTGATGGGGCAGGGATACATATTGAAATATCTCAAGATTTTTTTTCAAATTCTATTCGAAATGGACATAATCCTGTTCACCATGGTAGTTTGGCAGTCGGAATGGTTTTTTTGCCCAAAAACGATCTTGACAGTCAGGAATGTTGTAGACAAATTATTGAAACAGAAATCATCTCTTTTGGTTATTCTATTTATGGGTGGAGGCAAGTGCCCATCAATACAGAATGTATTGGCGAAAAAGCAAATGCGACACGACCTGAAATTGAACAAATCTTAATTAATAATATCAAAAATCACTCTGAAGACGAATTTGAACAAAATCTTTATATTATTCGTCGAAAAATTGAAAAAAAAGCAATTGAAAATTATGCAGATCTTTACATCTGTTCGTTATCTTGTCGATCAGTTATTTATAAAGGGATGTTTTTAGCTGAAAATCTTACTGATTTTTATCCAGATCTTTTAGACGAACGCTTTGTTAGTCGTTTTGCCATTTACCACCAACGTTATTCAACCAATACATTTCCTACTTGGAAACTGGCTCAACCTTTTAGGAAAATTGCTCATAACGGAGAAATCAATACGTTATCAGGTAATATAAATTGGATGAAAAGCCATGAAACTCGGCTTTCTTATCCCACTTTAGACCCTTATATCAAAGCTCTTAAACCCGTTATACAATCCAATGGCTCAGACACAGCTGCTTTGGATAATGTTTTTGAATTGCTAACCTTCGCTGGAAGAGATGCGCCCACTGTCAAAGCATTACTTATTCCCCCTGCTTTAACAACACAAGAAGATTTAAGTCAAGATGTTCAAGATATGTATGGCTATTCCAATGCAGTTATGGAACCATGGGATGGACCTGCAGCTTTGTGTGGCACTGATGGAAATTGGGTGATTGCTGGGCTTGATAGAAACGGTTTGAGGCCACTAAGGTATACTATAACTACTGATAATTTATTAATACTGGGTTCAGAAACAGGAATGATTCGAATACCTGAACATAAAATAATTGAAAAGGGTCGATTAGGACCCGGTGAAACAATGGGTTTTGATATGCGAACTGCAGAGCTATTCAAACCTAAAGATATAACGCAATATTTGATAAAAAAACAAAATTATGGGGAATGGGTAAAAAATATACAGCCTATCACGGATATTGTTAAAACAATTATCACAAAAGACCAACTCATTCCCAGTGATGAATTGCATAGGAGGCAACTTGCAGTAGGCATTACCATTGAAGATTTAGAAATGATATTGCAACCTATGGTTGACAATGGTCAAGAAGCGATTGGTTCTATGGGAGATGATACGCCTTTGTCTGTTTTAAGCGAACGGTATAGAGGGTTGTCTCATTATTTTCGCCAACGATTTAGTCAAGTAACGAACCCCCCCATTGATAGCTTACGGGAAACCCCTGTAATGTCATTAAATACAAGACTTGGCAATTTAGGAAATATCTTAGACCAGTCTTCAGAACAATGTCGTATGCTCAAATTGCCCAGTCCTGTCCTAAGCACAGGAGAATTTAAAGCCTTACAAAATTTCTGTGATACATCAGGTTTTACGATTAATTGCAATTTTAGCGTAAATGGAGGAGAAGCAGAATTAAGACAAGCCTTGAAACGTATCTGTTTAGAGGCTGAGGTCGCGGTGAGATCGGGATGTACCCACGTTTTTTTAACCGATGAAAAACAAACAAAGGAAATGGCGCAGGTTCCGATGATTTTGGCGACTGCTGCTGTTCATACCCATCTTGTCCGACAATCTCTTAGAACATTTACTTCTTTGAATGTTAGATCTGCAGATACATTAGATGTTCATTCTTTTGCTGTTTTAATTGGCGTAGGTGCAACGACAGTAAACGCTTATTTAGCACAAGAGTGTATTATAGAAAGACACAAAAAAGGTATTTATGGCAGTAAAACATTAGAAGAATGTTTTTTGAATTACCGTAGTGCTATAAATAAAGGTTTGTTGAAAATTATGGCCAAACTCGGTATTTCTGTAATTGCTTCTTATCGAGGAGGATATAATTTTGAAGCCATCGGCCTTTCTAGAGCATTAGTGGCTGAATTTTTCCCTGGAATGTCATCTCGTATTTCAGGTATCGGACTTTCGGGAATTGCCTATAATGTAGAAACTTTTCATAAAAAAGCTTGGGATTTAAATAGAAAAATGCTTTCTATTGGTGGGCTTTATACTTGGAGGAAACAAGGTGAAAAGCATATTTTAAGTGGCAATGTTATTAAGTTAATACAAGAAGCAGTTAAAAAAAATAGTTGGTCCATTTATCAAAAGTATCTCGAAGAAATACAAAAAATTTCACCTATAGCGTTACGGGATTTATTAGATTTTAGATCATTAGGTCAACCTATTCCAAACGAAACAGTCGAAAGCATAACACAATTAAGAAAACGCTTAATATCCCCTGGCATTTCTTTGGGAGCGCTAAGTCCCGAAGCTCATGAAACTTTGGCTATTGCCATGAATCGTATGGGAGCTCGATCCAATTCAGGTGAGGGTGGTGAAGATGTCAGTCGATTCAAACCACGCATGAATGGAGATAATGCTTCTTCTGCGATAAAACAAATTGCATCGGGAAGGTTTGGCGTTACGGCTGAATATTTAACTAACTGTCGCGAAATTGAAATTAAAATTGCACAAGGTGCTAAGCCGGGTGAGGGGGGACAATTACCGGGTTTTAAAGTTACAAGTTTAATTGGTAATCTTAGGCATGCCGTGCCTGGTGTAACATTGATTTCACCCCCTCCTCACCATGATATCTATTCTATAGAAGATTTAGCACAATTAATTTACGATTTAAAACAAATTAATCCTGAGGCTACAGTAACTGTCAAACTTGTTGCAGCTTCAGGTATCGGTACAATTGCTGCCGGTGTGGCAAAAGCAAAAGCGGATACTATTTTAATTTCGGGTCATAATGGAGGCACGGGTGCATCTCCTCTGTCATCTATTAAATATGGGGGTATTCCCTGGGAAATGGGATTAGCTGAAACCCATCAAGTTTTAATGCTGAATAATTTGCGTCATCGAATTACTTTACGGGTGGACGGTGGTATTCATACAGGGAGAGATGTGGTAATAGCGGCAATGCTTGGGGCTGAAGAATTTGGTATTGGAACCCTTAGTTTAATCGCTATGGGATGTATGATGGTTAGACAATGCCATTCAAATACCTGTCCTGTAGGCATCTGTACTCAAGATGAAAATTTGCGTAAAAAATTCGTTCACGATGGTGTTGAACGAGTTATGAATTTATTTTCCTTTATCGCCGAAGAGATGCGCAATATTTTAGCTTCTTTAGGATTTTCATCGTTAAATGAGATTATTGGCCGCACTGATTTGTTGAGTCAGGTTTCAAGAGGAGGGTCATTTCTTGATGATTTGGATCTTAATTCTTTGTTAGCTAAAGTTGATCCAGGACCTTATAAAACGTATTGTACCCGTAAAGGTAGAAATGAAGTACCTGAGAGTTTAGATGCTCAGATGATTGTAGATGCTAATCCATTGTTCGAACATGGGGAAAAAATGCAATTACGCTATAATGTAAATAATACTCACCGAGCAATAGGAACGAAAATCTCTTCAATGATTACCCGTCGTTTTGGAATGAAAGGATTAGCACAGGATCATTTAACCATACAATTAAGCGGTTCTGCTGGACAGTCGTTAGGGGCATTCGCTGTTCAAGGGATCAAATTAAAAGTTTTAGGAGATGCCAATGATTATGTTGGTAAAGGGTTGTCGGGGGCTACAATTGTTATAAGGCAAGCTCTAGATTCCAATTTAGTCTCACATCGTAATGTTATTATAGGGAATACAGTTTTATATGGAGCTACAGCGGGATATCTTTTTGCTGCAGGGATCGCAGGAGAACGATTTGCTGTACGTAACTCTGGAGCTACTGCTGTAGTAGAAGGGTGTGGTTCAAACGGATGCGAATACATGACCGGAGGTACGGTCGTAATTCTTGGAGAGATTGGTTCTAATTTTGGTGCAGGTTTTACGGGAGGGATGGCTTTTGTATATGATCCTGAAAATCAATTTGAAAAAAATGTTAATCCGTCCACTTTAAAATGGCAAAGAATTTCTGAAGAAAAATATGAAATGAAGCTCAAAAAACTTATTCAAAAATATGCTAAAGAAACAGAGAGTACTTACGCGATTTCATTGCTTCATAAATGGTCAATGACACTTCAACATTTTTGGCATGTAATTCCTATAGAGTATGCCAAAGCCATTGATTTCAAATTCCAAGAGGATAATTAAATACTGCTCTTTTTATAATTTTTAAGAGAATACTGTGCACAAAACTTGGGAATAACTTATTCTCATTTTATAAAGAGTATGATAAGGAAGTTTATAGAAAAGAGCGCATCTTTATCGCTTGTTGTCTTGATACGAAACTTGGCTGTCTTATAAATACGTCACGTATTTTTACAAATTTTTGTCGGAGAGTAAACGTACATGCCAGTTACCGGTCTGGCTACCGTTTTATTATCAACAGCGGTACTTTTAGTCATTGTAAGTGCTGTACAGCCTATGGCTAAACGCCTAGAATTGTCTGAGACGGTATTATTGGCTATCGTTGGAATAATTTTAGGTGGTGCAGCGGATCTAGTTTTACGCAGTTCTCAAATACATTTTTTTGACACTGCAGCAGAAATGTTGCTTGATTTTCCAATAAATAGTGAAGGTTTTTTATTAATATTTCTTCCTATTTTAGTATTTCAAGCTGGATTAGCCATTGATGTTCGACGACTTTATCATGATATTGGGACCGTATTATTATTAGCTATTGTTGCTGTTGTATTTTCAACAGCTATGATTGGTTTGGCACTATATCCATTCTCAGGCATGCCTATGATTGTTTGTCTGTTGATAGGGTCAATTGTTGCAACTACCGATCCATCCGCAGTTGCTGGTATATTCAGAGAAATTGGTGCTGCTACCCGCTTAACGCGTTTGGTTGAAGGTGAATCTTTACTAAACGACGCCGCTGCTATATCAATATTTTCCACATTGATTGCTGCAGTTATAGCGCATAAAGAAGTTCATTTTTTTAGTTCTGCAATAAGTATTCTTATATCATTCGCTGGGGCAATTCTTGCGGGTTATATATTTGCTCGACTATCTCTATGGATGATTGTTGCATTAGGATCGACCTCAGGAAGGGCTGCTGAAATTACCCTTACCGTTGCTTTACCCTATATTTCATATATTGCTTGTGATGAGATCATTGGATTTTCAGGTGTAGTTGCGGCTGCCACGGCAGGGCTGACTTTATCAGCATATGGACCGTCTACTTTTAGACCACAGACGTGGCGCTTTCTCAATGAAATTTGGCAGCAAATTGTATTCTGGGCAGGTTCATTACTTTTCGTATTAGCCTCTATGTTGGTTCCAAGACTTTTAATCGGTATGACTAAGTGGGACTGTGTTTTAGTTTTAGTAGCCATTATTGCTGGCTTAATTGCTAGAGGGATAGTTATTTTTGGATTATTGCCCATTTTATCTGCTACCAAATTATCTCCTCCTATTTCAACCCCTTTCAAAGCGACAATGGTATGGGGCGGATTGCGTGGGGCAATTACTTTGGCACTCGCATTAGCGGTAACAGAAAATGAATTGATTTCGACACCAATTTCACATTTCGTTGGAATAATTGCAACAGGCTTTGTTTTGATCACGTTATTAGTGAATGGCACAACCCTAAGAGCCGTAGTTGTATATTTTCGTTTGGATGAGTTAACACCCATTGATCAGGCTGTAAGGCACCAAATTTTAAGCATAAGTTTGGGGCGAGTTAGGGACAAAACTAGAAGGATAGCCAATGAATTTGGCTTTGCTAATCAAGTTATACGCTATGTTATAGAGGATCTTGATCGGAGGATAGAAGAAGAACAAGAGGCCAATACATTTGACACGGCTTTAGGAAATAGGGAAAGAATAGCCTTAGCATTAATTACCATTGCCACACAAGAACGATCAATATTACTTGATCTTTTTCGAATGCAAGGCTTACCAAGGAGAGTAATGGAGACCTTGGTTCGTTCAGCCGAAGCTACTATTGATGGGGCATGGCAAGAAGGGCGATATGGTTATGTAACAGCAATGCACAAGCGTTTGCATCCCCCTCTAAGATTTCGAATTGCTCAATATATTCATCGAAAATTGCATATCGATAAACCACTTATGTATTGTATGATGGAGCGTTTCGAAATTTTACTTGTATCTCGATTTGTTTCGATATCTCTAACACGGTTTGTAAAACGCCGCATTGAACCAGACTTAGGCACACGGGTTGCTGAAATTATTTCTGAAGTCTTAGAACGCCAAAATCGTATGCTGGATGATGCTTTGGAAACCATGAGAATGCATTATCAAGGGTATGTCGAAGCTCTTGAATCTCGATTTTTGAAACTTGTGGCCTTAAGGCTTGAAAGAGAAGAGTACGATAGTCTTTTGGGTGAATCAATGATCAGTGACGAATTGTATTCGGAACTCGACAAATTAACTGAAAAAAGATTTGAACGTTATAATCGACGCCTGCAATTTAATTTAAAAAGTGGTATTGAAAAAAGAGTACGTGAGCTCCCTTGTTTAAGAGATGTTCCACAGGCGGTTTTGTACGATTTAAGTATGTCAATGTCTATTTGTTTTGTTTTCCCCGGTGAAATTATTTTCAAAAGGGGGCAAATAGTTCGTAACGTCTATTTCATCAGTAGTGGACTCTTTGAAACACATGTTGAAAGTAAAGCTTTTTTATACGGCATCGGTGATGTATTGGGAGCAAATGAATATATTTACAATCGAAGGTTATCTTCAATTTACCGTTCGTTACGATTTGGTTATTTATTAATTATGCGTGTAGATGTTTTTAAACGTTTATTAATGGATTATCCCGTGGTTAAACAAAACCTAATTCAAATTGATCATGCTAGACATCGTCCAAATGATGAATTAAATGAAGGAATAAAAACACCTTTACTAACTTATGATCCTAATACTTCAACTTCGAATGAAACTTTAATGATTAGTCGCCAGAGTCCTACTGAAGTTGATAAAAAATAAATAAACTTAAAACTACATTTAATAAATGAGCTAATCTGCACTTAAAAAAATATTATTTTTCCTGCACAAGATTGGAAACCATGGAAATTTGTTTATTTTATAATGAAACTTGTTGATTACTCTACAAATTTTGATTTTTAAAATTAAATAAAATGAATAAATTAAATCGCAACAAACTTTATAGCTTTGAAAAATAGTAAATATATTTATTATTCAATTGTATTAATTTTTATGTTTGGCAATAAACGAACTAGATGTTCCTACAAAAAAATATATTTTGGATCAATGTGTTGCCAATATTCAATACTTAAGTTTCTACAAAAAAACTGAAAATTAAGAATAAAAAAATAAAATAACGAACAAACATTAATCCTTATAGTGAGACTTGAAAGTTTAGTTTTTAATATAAATCAATTTATTATTAAAAAATATTATGTATTAATCAATTGAAAGTCTTTCATTTTGTATTTAAAATTTAAAACCAAAGACATACCATTTATCAAAAGCTATTAACTATTGAGCTTATCATTTTGCAATTTTAGTTATAATGTATATAACTTTAGTATCAGCAAGATTTAATAATAGTCATAATTTCATGGGCCGCAGCTTCCGAGGGAGAATTGTTTCCTGGTGCTTGTAAGGTTTGAATTACTTCTGCAAATCCTTCATATTGACAAAGTTTAAGACGATCATCCATCATTATATTATATAATGTGTCGGCTAATACTGACGGTTTACACCGTTCTTGAAGCAGTTCAGGCACAATTTCTCGTCCTGCTAAAAGATTAACAATACAAACAAAGGGTACTTTAATCAGTTTTTTTGCAATAATTGCTGTTAACATATTCACTCGGTAGGCAACGACCATAGGAGTTTTAAATAAAGCCAGTTCGAGCGTACTAGTACCAGATTTGGTTAAGGCTATGTCGGCAACCGTATAGGCATCTAATTTATCGCTGGCATCTGAGATAATTAAAGGTTGAATTGGCCAGTTTTGAACAAGATGTTTCACTTTTTTTTCTGCCAATGGGGAAGTAGGTATAATCGCTATCAATTCAGATAGTTTTAATCTTAATAAGAAAAAAGTTTTTTCAAATATAGGAAGTAATTTTGGTAACTCGGATCGTCTACTGCCTGGCATTAAAAGCAATATAGGTTGTTTTGTAGAAATATTATATTTTTCCTTAAATGCATTAGTATTGCCTGCTTGCGTATTGTTTTCTAACACTGGATGACCAACGAAACTACTATTTAACTTCCATTTAAGAAAAAAATCTTTTTCAAAAGGAAATAAACATAGAAGTTTATCCCACAATCCTGGAAATTTTTTGACCCTATTTTCATGCCATGCCCAAACTTGAGGGGCCACATAATGCACGCGTTTAATACCCATATGTTTAAGTTTTTTGAGAAGTCTCAGTGAAAAAGCTGGGCTATCTATGGTAACAACAACATGTGGGTTAAGGGTTCTAATACTTTCTTTGGCTTGGGTAAGGAGCCTTAACAATTTGTAAAGTTTAGGCAAAACCTCAATGAAGCCCATAACAGCGAGCTCATCCATAGGAAACAACTGTAGTTGTCCTTGTTTTTTCATCTGTGAGCCGCCCACACCAAAAAAAGTGATATGTGGATGCTGCTTCCTCAATGATTTCATAAGCTTGGCGCCTATATCATCACCACTGGTTTCACCTGCCAGTATCCATATTTTTAGGTTTTTATCAGTTTGCATAGGTATTTTTAACAATTATATAGCAAAGTAGGTTCAATTTGCGGTTTATCAATAACGACAAGCTTATTTTCTCGATAAGCTCTGTAAAAGCAACTTCTGCGACCCGTATGACAGGCCACCCCTTTTTGATTAACAATTAATAACAATGCGTCCCCATCGCAATCAAGACGCATTTCAATTAACGTTTGCGTTTGCCCTGATGTTTCACCTTTTCGCCAAAGCTTTTTTCTGCTACGAGAGTAATAACAGACTTGATGAGTGGTTAACGTTTCAATAATAGATTCTTCATTCATCCAAGCCATCATTAATACTTCTTTACTGTCAACTTGTTGGGCAATCGCAGCGACAAGTTTATCTTGATTAAATTTGATTTCTAGTAACAAAGCTGAATAATCAGGTTTAGTCATAGGTTGACCTTTGGTTAAACATAACGAGCAAGAGTTTGGATTGTATAGGGATATATGAAATCGTCAAAGACTAAAAACATTTTGTTTATTACTTCTACACGCCTTGGCGATGCGGTTATCTCCACAGGTCTTCTGAATTATTTGTTAAAAAAATATCCTTATGCCTCTTTTACAATAGCTTGTGGTCCCGTAGCGGCTGGGCTTTTTGAAGCCATGCCTCAAAAAGAAAAAATACTTATCGTAGAAAAAAAAAGATTTGATTTTCATTGGCTCATTTTATGGTCAAAATTGGTATGGAAGGTTTGGGATTTAATTGTTGATTTGCGAGGGTCAGGCCTTAGCTTTTTTCTATACGCAAAGCAAAAAAAAATTATTAAAGGGGGTAGAATTAAAGAATATCGTGTTGATTATTTAGCTAAACTTTTTAATATTGTTCCTACGCCGTTGCCAAGCGTTTGGTATGGTGAAAAAGATTACAAATTAGCTTCGCAAACTTTACCTAATAACCATTTTTATATAGCTCTTGCTCCTACAGCAAATTGGATAGGAAAAATTTGGCCTATCGATAATTTTATTCAACTGGCTATTCTTTTAAAAGAAAAATATTTAGACGTTCGCTTTGTCATTTTATATGGTCCTGGCCCTCAAGAACAAGCTATGGCAAAACCATTGCTAAATGCAAATTTACCCGTTATAGACGCAGGTGGCCGGTATACATTACCTCAAGTTTCTGCTTTATTATCTCGATGCGCTGGTTTTATTGGGAATGATTCAGGACTTATGCATCTGGCTTCAGCGTGTAGTATACCTGTCTTGGGATTATTTGGTCCAAGTAAAATTTCTGAATATGC
The DNA here is from genome assembly GCF_963921845.1 of Commensalibacter sp. Nvir. Lineage (NCBI taxonomy): Bacteria > Pseudomonadati > Pseudomonadota > Alphaproteobacteria > Acetobacterales > Acetobacteraceae > Commensalibacter > Commensalibacter sp. Nvir. Next base: position 14,469 of record NZ_CAWUGZ010000040.1, read on the forward strand.
ACCAGCAGGAAGATTTTCCCGATCCATTGTTGCTAAGGGTAAAGAAGGTGCGGGTAAGATGAGTGATTTATCCGTGTATGACGTTTACAATGAATTTATATCTCTCATTGAGCAAACGCGTTAAAATTAGCAGGTAAAGCGATTAAAATGAGTGGTTTGTTACATAATGAATAATTCAAATAATCTTTCTATTGCTCATATAATGTCTGGGGCGCAACATGGTGGAGCTGAATTGTTCTATGAACGTTTATGTATCGCTCAATACCAACAAGGACTAAATATACTACCCATCATAAGAAAAAACCCTGCTAGAAAGCAGAGATTAGAGCATATGGGTTTAGAACCCTATGAAGCACATTTTAGAAGCCAATTTGATTTTTTGACACGTTATAAAATTAAAAAGAAACTAGAAAATTTTTCTCCGGATGTTGCGGTGGCATGGATGAATCGAGCCGCATGTTTATTGCCAAAAGGAAACTGGGTAAATATTGGTAGGTTAGGGGGTTTTTATAATCTTAAATATTATAAAAACTGCGACTATCTTGTGGGAAATACGCATGGAATAGTTAAATGGATTATTCAACAGGGATGGCCTAAAAATTATGTTCACTACGTTCCTAATTTTGCTAGAGATTTCCCGACCACTCTACCAACAAGACCTAAAATTATCCCCAAAAATGTTCCTTTTATATTGGCACTAGGTCGTTTGCATCGCAACAAAGGTTTTGATGTTTTACTAAACGCATTATCTCATATTAACGATGCTTATCTAATTATTGCAGGTGAAGGAGAGGAGCGGAAAAATTTAGAAAATTTGATAACTTCATTGAACCTCAGCCACCGCGTGTCTTTACCAGGGTGGGTCAACGATATTGCTCCTTTAATCAAGGCATGCGATGTTTTAGTATGTCCGTCAAGACACGAACCTTTGGGGAATGTGGTACTTGAAGGATTTGCTGCAGAGAAACCTGTGGTTGCTATGGCCTCTCAAGGTCCAAAAGAACTAATTACTCATGGACATAACGGGTTGTTAAGCAAGATGGAAGATGAGTTTTCAATGGCTGAGGCTATTCAGCTCATAATTAAAGATCCTGCGAAGGGAGCCGCAATAGCACATTATGGACGAAAACATTTTGAAGAACATTTTAGTAAAAAAGCTGTTTTAAATTTATGGAAATTGTTTTTTATGAAAGTAAAAGATAACGTATGTGCGGCATAGCCGGAATAGCGCTCAGACCCCATCAGACCATTAAAGAATGGCAAAAGAAAGCGTTAGTTCAAGCTTTACGTCATCGTGGTCCAGATGGACAGGGTGAATGGACAACAAACACTGCTGTGTTAATTCATACCCGCCTATCCATTGTTGATGTCGAGCATGGCAAACAACCTTTATTAAACAATAATCAATTTGCTACTGTCGTTAATGGTGAAATTTATAACGATCCTGAATTAAGAAATTTAAATAAAAATTATAATTTTTTAACCAAAAGCGATAGCGAATGCGTTATTCCTTTGTGGGAAAAATTTCATGAAGAGTATACTGAGAAATTAAGAGGAATGTATGCTGTAGCGCTTGTCGATAACGGCCGAGGAGTTGTGGTGTTAAGCCGTGATCCTTTTGGTATTAAGCCATTGTATTATACTTGTACAGATAAAGGCATAGCTTTTGCCTCTAAACCACAAGCGTTATTGAAAGCTGGATTTGCTAAAGCAAAAATTGATTTTTCTGCATTAAGCACCCTCTTACAACTGCAATTTTATTCTGGCAGTAATACCATTTTTCAAGGGATTAAGCGTTTAGCTCCAGGTGAAAATTTGATTATTAAGGATGGAGAAATCATAAAAAAATTACAAAAGCCCGTTGTTAACTTTGAAAAACGTAAAATTTTCGATGTTAAACCTGCTTTAGACGAACTGGATGAAGTTTTGACAAAGAGTGTTGAAGTCCATCAACGTGCTGATGTGCCTTTAGGATTATTTTTATCAAGCGGGATCGATAGCTCAATTTTATTAAAACTAATGCAGCGTCTAGGTAGAGAAAAACGTTTATGTGCTTGGACAGCTCGTTTTGAAACCAATAAAGAACCCGGTGGTGTTGATGAAAGTAAGCAAGCTGCGCTGTTAGCTAAGGAGGTAGGAGCCCAGCACCATATATTTTCTATTACTCAGCAACAAGTTTGGCAGTATTTGCCCCAAATTGTCAATTGTATGGATGATCCAGCTTTTGATTACGCGATTATACCTACTTGGTTTTTAGCAAAAGACGCTAGTCAATCGGTCAAAGTTATTCTATCTGGAGAAGGGGGAGATGAACTTTTTGCCGGCTATGGTCGATATCGCAAAGTTTCAAGACCTTTCTGGTTGGGTGGAAAAAAACTTTATTCCAAACCCATATTTTATAATACCAGTCTTTTGAAATTTTCTAACGCGCAATGGAGAAATAAAATCCGTGACATGGAACAAAAGAGTTTAAATTTTGACCTTACCCGACTTACGCAAGCACAATGGCTCGATATAAACACTTGGTTGCCTGACGATCTCTTATTAAAACTTGATCGGTGTCTGATGGCTCACGGTGTGGAAGGGCGTGTTCCTTTCCTTGATAAGAAGGTGGCTGAGTTTTCTTTTCGTTTAGCCGATACGCTAAAAATTAATCAAGGAAAAGGCAAGTGGATTTTGAGAAAATGGTTAGAAAAAAATTTCCCATCGGCCGAACCTTTTGCGCCGAAACAAGGGTTTACAGTTCCCATAGGGTTATGGATTGAACAAAATGCTTTAACTTTGGCTCCTTTAGTGGCTAAACAACAAGGAATAAAAGCTATTTTTGACACAACACAAATTTTGAAATTATTTGAAAAAGCATCTGGTCGTAAGGAACGCCATATGGCATGGAATATATTGTGTTATGCCTTGTGGCATAAAATATATATTATGGGCTATTCTCCTATGGGTTCAACCTGTGAACTCTTAGCAGCTTAGGAAGGTTTTGGGATAATGCATTATGATTTAATATTAAAAAATGGAACGTGTATTTTCCCTTGGGGCCAAGAAAAAACGAATATAGGTGTTAAGGCAGGTAAAATATACTCTTTATCAACAAAAAATGAAGATGAAGCCACGCATTTATTAAATGTGGAACATTGCTTTGTTTTGCCTGGATTAATTGATTGTCATGTTCATTTTCGCGAACCCGGTAATGCTTTAGTTGAATCCATCGAAACAGGAACCAGGGCTGCAGCTTTAGGAGGACTCACCGGTGTATTGGACATGCCTAACACAACACCACCCATTACAACAATGGAAATGATTCAATGGAAGCAAAAACGAGCTTTAGAAACCAGTTGGGTTAATTATGGATTTTACGTCGGTGCAACGCATAACAATATTCAAGAGCTCGCTCGATTAGAAACCCAAATGGGTGTATGTGGTGTTAAAGTGTATGCCGGGTCATCAACGGGTGATTTAATGGTTGAAGACGATCCCAGTATAGAAGCTATTATGTTGAGCAGTCGTCGTCGGGTTTATTTCCATGCTGAAGATGAATATCGATTAAGAGAACGAAAGAAACTTTTTTGTGTGGGTATGCCTTATGAAAATCATCCGTTATGGCGTGATGAAGAATGTGCATTTCTAGCGACTAGACGAATTGTCGCATTAGCGAAAAAGACAGGCCGGCCCGCCCATATTTTGCATACAACCACTCAAGAAGAGTTGGAATGGCTGGAACATTATAAAGCAATTGCTACCATAGAGGTATTGGTGAATCATTTAACTCAGATTGCACCAGAATGTTACCAACATCTTAAAGGTATGGCGGTCATGAATCCCCCCATTCGGGATAAACGACATTATAATGCTGCTTGGGCGGCTGTACAAAACGGCGTCGTTGACATTCTATCGTCTGATCATGCACCACACGATCCTACTGCTAAGACAAAACCGTGGCTATGTTGCCCTTCAGGGATGCCAGGGGTGCAAACCATTGTTCCTCTCATGCTTAATCATGTTAATGAAAATAAAATTTCTCTATCTAGATTAGTAGATCTTATGGCTGCTAATCCAGCTCGATTATATAGGGTACCTACTAAGGGGCGTATACAAGTAGGGTATGATGCTGATTTCACTGTAGTAGATATGAATAAAACACGTACTATAACCAATGATTGGATTGTTTCACCGGCTGGGTGGACCCCTTATGATCAAAAAAAAGTAAAAGGATGGCCGGTTGCAACAATTGTTAAAGGGAGTATTGTAATGCAAGATGATGCCATCATTGGACAGCCTCATGGTCAACTCATTCAATTTGAGGCATAAATATCCAACTATTCATTACCATAACTAAAAAAGAGTTTTTTCAATGAAACACAAAAAACTAATGTTATCTATCATCGCTGCTTGCAATTTGGGATTGACCGCATCGGCATTTGCTCAAGAATGGATGAGCAGTTGTGGACAAGAACCTAAAGCCCCTACTGTAAATACTTCAACAATAAACAATTATAATAACAGCATAGAAAATTTTAATGCTTATAATAAAGCAATTCGTGCTTATTATAGTTGTATAGCAAAATTAGCTCATGATAAACAACTTGCAATCAGTCAAAAAGCAAAAAGCGACATGGATTTTTATCAAAAAGCATCTTCGGACATCAGAACTAGAATAACCGCCACTCTCACAAAATTACAAAATGAGATTAAAACAGGTGGTCAAAAGATAGGTATTAAAAAGTCAAGTTAAATTAAAAATTTGATTTCAGACTTTTAAAAAATACAAGGAGAAAATTTTAGTGAATAAGGAATTGGAAAAAGAGATTAAAGCTGAATTAAGGGCAGAGCGTTATCAAGCACTTTTTCGCCGTTACAAATTATTAATTATTGCATTAGTCATTATTGTTTTTTTGGTTATTGGAATATGGCAATTTGTTGTATGGCGTAAAAATAGATCTCTTGAACAAGCCTCTACTCATTATTTCAATATTGTCCAACTTCTTAACACTATTGATGGTCAGCCTGTATCTTCAGCTAGTAAAACTCAAGCGTTGGCAGAGTTGGAAAAACATACCAGTCAGTTTCCACAATCTATTAAAACGCTTGCTCAATTCGAACAGGCAAATTTACTAAAGGAACAAAGTAAACGACAAGAGGCATTAAAACTGTGGACGCAAATTAGTAAAGATCTATCCGTAAGACCCGAATTTAGAAGTTTAGCAGAACTGTTTTGGATACAGAACCAACTTGATGACGTCAAACCAGAACAATTACGTGGAAAAATTAGTGAGCTTTTGGGACAACAAACCCCTTGGAATAGTTTAATAAAAGAATGTGAAGCTTTATTAGATCTAAAAACAGGAAATGCTCAAAAAGCTACGCAAATTTTTGGACAACTTTCTTCTGATCCAAATGTCTCTCCAGGTGTTCAACAAAGAGCACGAATGCTGATGCAAATCATCGCAATGAAGAAAATTATTCAGTGATAAGGACCATCAATGAAAAGCCAATGTTTTAACGATAAATCGAGCTTATCACGCAGATCTTTTTTATGTGCAACGGGGGGAAGTTTATTTCTTTCTGCTTGCGGTCATAAAGATCATAAATATATATTGGCAGGTACACGTATAAACGTTTTTAGCTCGGGCGCAGGATTGATGGTCGATATGGACGACCATACACCGATTACAATTTCCCCACCAATAACAGAAACCAAATGGATGCTCGAAGGGCGTGTACCAAGCCATGCTTCCATACATAGCGCCATTGGTGGGGTACGAAAACAGTGGAGTTGCAGAATAGGTTCTGGTAATTTTGAACCCAGTTTTTTATCCTACGTTGCTCTTGGTTCAAAAGGTAGGGGAATTATCAATACCACCCCTGTTGTTGAAAACAATCGATTTTATACGGTTGACGCCATTGGAAAAGTGACTGCGTTTGACTGGAGGACGCAAAAAATAATTTGGCGTATGGACCCTAGAAAAAAAGGATCAAAATCAAGCAATTTAGGCGGAGGAATTGGTCTAACGGATGAAGCACTTTATGTAGTTGACGGGGTAGCCGAAACTTTAAAGCTGGACAAACATACGGGTAAAATCATTTGGCGTGTAAATGTGGGGACGCCTGGTCGTTCTGCCCCAACTATTGTAAACAACCAAGTGTTTTTTGGTACCATTAATGGAAGTTTATTTTGTTTAGACACGAAAACTGGCAATCAAATTTGGTCTTATCAAACCGATAATGTACAAACAAAAATTTTTGGGCAACCTGCACCTGCGTATTATGATGGAATAATAGTAGCTGGTTTTGGTTCAGGCGATTTAGTTGCACTGCGTGCAGAAACCGGTGAAGAAATTTGGACGGATACCCTAGGTAAAGGAGGACGAGACAGTTCAACCGATTTTAACGCAGTTAGTGCGTTACCAGTAATTGTTGACGGCACGGTTTATGCGATAAGTGTTGGGTCTGTATTGGTAGCAATGGATGTTCGTTCAGGTAGACGGTTGTGGGAGAGAGAAGCTGCAGGACAAAATGCACTGGTTATCAATCAAGATTGGTTGTTTGTTCTTTCACTTGATCAACAATTGGCTTGCCTTGATCGCATTACTGGCCGAGTACGCTGGGTTACGCAATTGCGTCGGTTTAAAAAAATAAAAAAATCAAAAGGACCCATTGCCTGGTATGGTCCTTTTTTAGGAGGCGGGCAACTCATCTGCATCAGTGATTGTTTTGAAAATGGTATCATTACCGTTGATCCTGCGACAGGAAAGGTGACAAAAATTATAAAAACAGATATTGTTCCAGCTTTTGCCCCATTAATTGTCAACAAACATTTGTTGGTTGTTGGTCAAGACGGTAAATTAACTGCATTTGGTTAGGAAACAATTCAGGTGTCATTATCCACTAAATCTTTGCCTATTATCGTTATTGCTGGACGCCCTAATGTTGGCAAATCTACACTTTTTAACCGTTTGGCTGGTAGGCGTTATGCCATTGTCAGCGATCAACCTGGGGTAACGAGAGATCGAAAATCTGTTGATATTATTCTCAGAGATCGTCCAGTCACGTTGGTCGATACAGCAGGGTGGGAAGAAGATGATCCAGAAACACTATTTGGACGCATGAAACATTCCTCAGAACAAGCCGTTATCAATGCAGATATTATTGTGTTTTGTGTGGATGCTAGGGCTGGAATTACCCCAGCTGATGAACATTTTGTCCATTGGCTAAGAAAACAAGATCGTAAAATTGTCCTTGTCGCAAATAAAGCTGAAGGTCATGCCGGGAATTTAGCCGCTCTTGAAATGTATAGTTTTGGTCTGGGGGAACCCATACCCGTTTCGGCAGAGCATGGTGAAGGAATGGTAGATCTCATTGATGCCCTCACGGACAATTTACCCGCACAAGAATTATTTGATAACACCGAAAAAAATGAAAAAAAACCTTTGAAAATGGCTATTGTTGGCCGTCCGAATGCTGGAAAGTCGACTTTGATTAACCAACTATCAGGCGAACAAAGGGTGATTACAGGACCAGAAGCAGGCCTAACAAGAGACTCTATTTCTGTTTACTTAAAAGACAAACAAGGCGAGATTGAACTTGTTGACACCGCGGGACTTCGAAAAAAAGCACGTATAGATGAATCCCTTGAGAAAATGTCTGTTTCCTCCAGCATTGAAGCCCTAAAAATGGCCGAAGTGGTAGTGTTGGTAATTGATGCTGAGTTAGGGTTGCAAGAACAAGATCTCCAAATTGCTCGACTTATTGAACGAGAAGGACGTTGCTGCGTTTTAGCATTAAATAAATGGGATAAATTAAAAAATAAGGAAGCTGTAAAAAAAGAAATTGTTGATCGTATAGAAATTTCTTTGTCACAAATGAATGGTATTTCTGTTGTAACCTTCTCGGCACTTACAGGAAAAAATACTCATAAATTAATCCCTGCCGTTCGTAAGGCATATGAAATATGGAATAAACGCATAGCGACTGGGGCCTTAAATCGTTGGTTTGAAGAGGCTTTATCTAAACACACACCACCTATGGTTGATGGCAAACGATTAAAAATACGTTATATTACGCAAATTAAGGCTAGACCGCCGACGTTTATTTTATTTGGGACTCGCACCTCTAAACTTCCTGTTGATTATCAACGGTATTTGGTAAACAGCATGAGAAGCCATTTCGAAATGCCAGGCACACCTATTCGATTGCAATTAAGAGATAGCAAAAATCCTTACGTTTCTGAAAAAAATTAATTTTCTATATTAAAAAAGTTAACATAGCAATTATAACTAATTATTGTAAAACAAATCCTATCTTATTTTGATCTATTCGTTTAAATCGAAAAAAAGTTTGGTATTTAATATAATTTTGTTAAATCTCTGAAAAATAATATTTTTTTTGCACAAATTGTGTTAACATCAACACGATTTAACCATAGTTTAGCCCTAATGATTATATGATGTAACGGTTGAATTCAAGTCGATAACAAAGGTCTAACGTTTTAGCAAAAGGATATATAATATGTTTAATACCAAACTATATCTGTCCGCAATGGTTGCAAGTGCCTTGAGTATTGGGAGTATAGGAACAGTCATCGCCCAACCCGTTGACGCCCCTCCACCCCCACCTTTTCATAAACCTTCCATGTTTGGACCCGAGGTTGGTCCTCTTGGAATGATTTTTAGAGGAGTAAATTTAAACAAAGATCAAAAAGATCGTATTCATGACATTTTGAACAAAGCTAAATCTGAAGAAGAAAATGACCGCGCAGCTATGGAAGCTATCCATAATCAACTTGCCAACATGTTACTTTCAACAGACAAAGTGACTGAAGACACTTTAAAACCTATTATGGATAAACAAGATACTCTTGAACAATCTATGAAAGCAAGGCAATTAAAAACCCTTTTAGCTCTTAGAGATGTCTTTACTCCTGATCAATTAAATCAAGCAAAAATGCGTTATGAAAAATTTAGAGAAATTAAAGGCCAAATGAAACAATTGCATATGAAAATGCACAATTTGGACGGAGATATGTCTCAAGAGTCTTAAACTTTATATGAATGGTTTTCAAATCGCCTGGTATGCAGTTTATACAGGCGATTTTTATATGCGTAATAATATAATTACTACTTTTATTACGTTCTAGGGCTTTAAATATTTTTATTTAAAATTTAAGGAATTAACTTATATTTTTAGTAATTAGAGCACTACTAAAAATATCGAGGTCAAAATATTATGCTAATTATCTTTTTTTATTTTTTATTTGGATATTTTTTGATACTTTACGTTCACAATATGCTAAAGAAAAAAAAAGAACTGAATATTTTTTCTTCATTCATAATCATTATAAAAAGCTTTGCATTGTCTTTTTTGTTATTTTTAATAATTGGAATTGGATTGACTGTTTTTTTGCTTTTGGCAGTAGGGTTATTGCTTAAGCTATGAATCTTTAGTGCTTTTATGATCTTGTATTTCACAAATTGTGTTATATTTTCAATATTCATAATGTTTGCTTTAAAATTTTTTTATAAAAAATCTTATATATAAATTCCTGAATATAGTTTTTATTGACAAGCTTTTTTTAATTTACTAGTCTACTGATAACGCATAAAAACGTCACCTCGCGAAGGTTCGCGCAGTGACGCATTTTTTATTGCTCAAATTGCATAAGGATACCGCACGTGTTTGATCGTTTATCTGGTAAATTTTCTGGTGTATTTGATGGATTGTCAAAACGTGGGGCTTTGTCTAAAGAAGATGTTAACGAAGCCATGCGTGAAATTCGCCTGGCTATGTTAGAGGCTGATGTTGCCTTACCTGTGGTTAAAGATTTTGTAAACCGTGTTGAAGAAAAATCCGTCGGACAGGAAGTTTTACATAATATTTCTCCAGGACAAGCTATTGCAAAAATTGTTAACGATGCGTTGATCGAATCTTTAGGAGGTTCTGGGGCAGTTGCTTTAAATTTAAATGCCGTTTCTCCGATACCTTTTTTAATGGTTGGATTACAGGGGTCTGGTAAAACAACGACTTCTGCAAAAATTGCCTATTATCTTAGCCGGAAAGAAAGAAAAAAAATATTATTGGCTAGTTTGGATACTTATCGACCTGCGGCACAACTGCAATTGCAACAGCTTGCCCAGCAAGTAAAAGTTTCTTCTTTACCTATTATTGACAAACAAAATCCAGTTGACATTGCTGAACGCGCAATGGAAGTAGGTCGCCGCGAAGGGTACGATATTGTCATTTTGGATACAGCTGGAAGACTGTCTATAGATGAAATTCTGATGCAAGAAGTCCAAACTATAAGAGACATTGTCAGCCCTGCTGAAACGTTATTGGTTGTCGATGCAATGACTGGACAAGATGCTGTTCATACCGCCAAAAGTTTTAATGAAAAAGTAGGTGTGACAGGCGTTATTATGACGCGCATGGATGGTGATGCCCGTGGTGGTGGTGCATTATCCATGCGGGCAGTGACGGGTGCCCCTATTAAATTAGTAGGGGTCGGTGAAAAGATTGACGCTTTGCAAGAATTTCATCCTGAACGCGTTGCAAGTCGTATTTTAGGTTTGGGCGATATTGCTGGCTTGGTCGAAAAAGCCAGTGAAACGCTTGATCAAGAAGAAAACGAACGTCTTGCCAAAAAAATGCTTAAAGGAAAGTTTGATTTGAATGATTATTCTGCTCAAATTTCTCAAATAAATAAAATGGGTTCTCTTTCAAACATTATGGATATGATCCCCGGTATGGGAAAAATGAAAGAAAAGCTTGGTAATAAAGATTTAGACACCTCGATCTTCAAACGTCATCAAGCCATCATCTCATCTATGACTAAACATGAACGAAAACAACCTGCAATCATAAAAGCTTCAAGAAAAAAAAGAATTGCAGCAGGATCAGGCACTAGCGTTCAAGAAGTTAATAAATTGTTAAAACAATATGATCAAATGGCTTCTATGATGAAGCGGTTTAATAAACTTGGCGTTAAAGGATTGATGCGCCAAGGGTTATCCGCGCTTTTACCTAAAGGAATGAACCCACCTTCTGGTGGTGGCATGAACCGATAAATTTTTCTTAATTATAATTTGATATGTGGAGATAAACATTCAATGAGCCTTAAAATTCGTCTGTCCCGTGCGGGATCAAAAAAACGTCCTTACTATCACATTGTTATTGCGGATAGTCGTTCACCCCGTGACGGTCGTTTTATTGAAAAAGTTGGATCTTATAATCCAATGTTACCCGCAGACCATATGGACAGAGTACGTCTCACCAATGAAAGAATTACACATTGGCTCTCTCAAGGCGCAAAAGCAACCGACCGTGTAGCTCGCTTTTTAGGAAAAGCTGGATTAAGTGATAATTTTGTTTATCATGAACAACCTAAACAATCTTTGCCAAAGAAAAAAGCACAAGAGCGTGCAGAAGCCGCTGCAAAGAAAAATGAAACTACGGCGAGTGTTTAAGTTATTTAATAGGTCATAAAAGTGACACGCTTGATGGATGGGCCATTAATTCACGTAGGAACAATAGGTAAACCGCACGGTGTTGGTGGTCATGTACATGTGCATTCTCATATGGAAAACTCCAAAGATTTGCAACGTTTTGGCGAGTTGGTGGATGACCAGGGATGCTGTTGGTTTTTGACGTGGCTTCACAAGAATGTTGCCGTGTTATACGATGCTGATCATAAACCTGTAACCCATAGGGACGAAGCTGAAAAACTGGTTAATCGCAAATTATTTGTGCATAAAAACCATTTACCTGTGCTGGAAAAAGAGGAGTATTACTTTAATGACCTGATTGGTTTAACTGCCAAAATATTAACCGATAAAGGAAAAAAGAACCCTTTAGGTAAAGTGGTCATTATTCATGATTACGGGGCAGGCGTAAGTCTCGAAATAAAAGATTTACATGATCATTCGTTTCTTATTCCTTTTACTAAAAAATGTGTCCCTACTATCAATATCAAAGAAGGATACATTATTGTAATTTTACCTAATGAAGTTGAAGTTCCATATGCTGTCGATGGAAAAAGTCAATGACATGGCAGGTTGATATTCTAACGCTGTTTCCTGAAATGTTTCCTGGATTTTTAGAATTTTCATTGTCAGGAAAAGCTCTAAATCGTGGCGAATGGAGTTTTTGCACACATGCTTTGCGTAATTTCGGATTAGGAAACCATAAAGCTGTTGATGACACCCCATTTGGAGGGGGTGCAGGTATGGTCATACGACCCGATGTCTTGAGTTTCGCTTTGGAAGCAACACAACCTAAAGACAACCGGCCTATGGTGTATCTCTCTCCAAAAGGTAAATTATTAACTCAAGCATCAATTCAGCATTACGCTTCAGGTCCAGGGGTGTATCTTATCTGTGGTCGCTACGAAGGGATTGATGATAGGGTGTTAAGGCATTACCCTATCGAAGAGGTGTCCATTGGGGATTATATTCTTTCAGGTGGTGAACCAGCTGCGTTAATTTTTATGGATGCATGCATTCGTTTATTACCAGGCGTTATGGGATCTTTGCAAAGTGGTGTAGAAGAAAGTTTTTCTAAAGGGTTATTGGAATATCCTCATTACACCAAACCGGCTGTTTGGGAAGGTAAACATGTCCCAGATATCCTTAAATCTGGAAATCATCAAGCAATTGCCTTATGGAGAGAAAAACAAGCACAGTTAATTACTCAGGAGCGTAGACCGGACTTATGGGAAAGGGTCGCTAACGTTAACAAATAATTTTTTCTAAAATGTTAGAGTTGTTACTCAAGACATTAAACTAAAGTTAATATCTTGCAAATATAAGGAATAAGATTAATGAATATTATTGAAACATATGAATCTGAGGAAATAGCTCGTTTATCCTCAGAGCGAAGCATTCCTGAATTCTTTCCAGGGGACACCATTCGTGTCGATGTGAAAGTTGTTGAAGGTGAGCGTAAGCGTATTCAAGCGTACGAAGGTGTTGTTATCGCTCGTTCAAACAAAGGATTAAACAGTAATTTTACCGTTCGCAAAATATCAAATGGTGAAGGGGTCGAACGTGTATTTCCATTATACTCTCCTACAATTTCAGCTTTGACTGTGATACGTCATGGTCATGTACGTCGTGCGAAATTATATTATTTACGCGGTCGTAGCGGTAAATCTGCACGTATTGCTGAGCGCAGCCGAGACGTAAAGAAAGTTGTTACCGCTCAAAATTGATATTTAATTCTAGTAAAAAATATTAATTTCTTTTTTTCGTTTATAATATTTATTGTTTTTTACAAAATTATTATCTGGTATTTTTATAAAAAAATACCAGATAGTTTATTTATATCATTGTTTAGAGAAAATGACGTATGTATGCACTTATCTGATAACTTATCAAATAAGTATAGAGTTAAATAATTTTTAGACAACTCTCTGCTATATTTTTCAGTGCTTACTATTTTAATTTAAAAATTAGTAATTCAAAAGCCATTGTTAAGGTAACCGATATAATTTAAGACAATTCGTGCGCCTTCCTTACAATTATTAATTAAGCTTACTTCCACATTTCATAGGTAAAATCAATTATAAAAAAAGAAAAACAAGTTTTAAGATAAAATAGTAGAGTAACTTTCAGAGTTTGTTCCATTACCTGGTGGATATCTTAGTATTTTTTACATACCAGTAATGATATTTTAGACGCGTTATCTCAAGCATGCGCTTTTCTTTAAATTGCTTAATAAAAATGCAAGACAAGGAACGGCGAACAAAAAGTTATTTGAAGAAGTGGCATCTTTGATTCGCTCTTGGTATGCTTAAGTGGCGGTTGGTTGCTGGCATGTTGCTCACTTTCTGCAGGTCGGTTCTCATAATTATACAAAATTTACGCTGCTAAGCTTAAGCTATAAATAATGGGCAACAATCGTAATAAAACGCCAACAACAATTGCGGGTGGCGCACAGACTCAGCATCTAGAGTATTACATTTTTTTTTATTATACCAAAATTGTCTATAATATTTTAATCGTCAGCGATGACGAACTGATTTCTCATATACGTGTTTTTTACAGCACGAGTAAAAATGGTGGTTGAGCCACAACAAGTTGTCTGAGATTTGCCACGACAATAGCTCAAAGAGATAACCTAAAAGGTAAATATATCAGCATGATGGTAAGCGACAAAAATGTTGAAATAGGTTATTGTAGTCAACTACTTGCAGGTTAAGAATGGAAAGAAGATATATCGCCCGCATATAATAATTCTTTTATATTGCTATCTTTACCCCATACCTAAAAACTGACGTGATAAGTAAAGGTTTTTACATAGAATAACGAAAGAGAACATACTCATATGTTCCTCAAGATATTCTAAATTGACGTCTTTGTTGACAATATTTTTGAGGAAAATGCTATTGCTATTTTATTATTCGAGAATTGGTTTCTAAGTCTGCTTATTGATTTGTTTATGGAGGTCTAATAGACGATTTTTGAAGGTTTGCTTTGACACGTGTATCTTTATTTTGCTCGTGATGTGCAACAATGATTTTTATTAAAAGCCTATTCGTTACGGAAAATATGGATAACGTTGTAAGTTTATAAAAAGTGATCGTGTTGCCAAACGTTAGCCTAACAACCTTCTCCTATCAACGTGATAAATCCTACCTTACCCCCATTACAAGTTGGGTTGTTGTTTGTAATGTTTATAAACTTCTTAGAGCATAAATTTTTCTTTTTGACATCGTTCTGATATGAAATTAAATGTCATAAAAACAAAGCAAAGGAATGAATATCACAAAAAAATGAATAATCGATGACACATAATTCTTTTTATACCGTCAAATTTTTGTATGATTCAAATCATGATCTAGGGAAGGTGTGAAAGGAAATATCATGCGTTGTATTGACTCCCTCCGGATTGAAAATAATCGATTGAAATGGCGTTATAATGGGCTCAGCCTCCATATCATTCCATGGGGTGAGAACGGATTACGCGTGATCGCAGGCTATGACGGGACCCTGGATGCGGTTCCTTTATCTGCGCTACTTGACATTGAAGATCACCCCGCAATTTTTAGTGAATCCGAGACTGCGATTACAATCCAGAATGGGACGATTTCGGCGCGAATTGATATGCAAGGGAGATTGGAATTCAGAGACCAATCCGGTAAGCTATTATTAAAAGAAATGTGGCGTCAACGCGATACGAGGAACACTTTTTGGTCCGCTGGATCCGAGTATCCCGAAACAATCAGTGCTTTGAAACTTCCTGGGCGTGATTTTAAACCTTTGGCAGGCAATGCCTCGCAAATTACGGTATCTTTTGAATCTGATCCCGATTAACGAATATATGGCATGGGACAATACCAACACCCTTTTTTAAATGTTAAAGGATGTACGCTTGAACTGGCCCAACGAAATTCACAAGCATCGGTGCCCTTTATGCTATCCAGTTTGGGCTATGGGTTTTTATGGAATAACCCTGCCGTTGGTGACGTAACCTTTGGGCGCAATGTCACTCGGTGGACATCTCGTGCCGCCACTTATATGGATTACTGGATCACAGCAGGCGATTCTCCAGCGACACTGCTGCATAATTATACTCGGGTTACGGGAACCGTTCCCATCTTGCCTGACTACGGATTGGGTTTATGGCAGTCCAAACTCCGGTATCGGACACAAGAGGAATTATTGCAGGTCGCTAGAGACTATTATCGCCGAAGAATTCCACTTTCCGTTATTATCGTGGATTTTTTTCACTGGCCGGTTCAAGGAGATTGGCAATTTGATAGCAAGGAATGGCCTGATCCTTACGCTATGACTCAGGAACTCAAAGCCATGGGCATTGAACTCATGGTATCGGTATGGCCTACAGTGGATTATCGGTGCAAGCATTTTACAGAAATGAATGAAAAAGGCTATTTAGTAAATACACTTAAAGGCATGAACATTACGTTTGATTGTCTCGGGAATTCCCGTTTTATTGATGTTACCCATCCCGATGCCAGAGATTTTATCTGGAAAAAATGTCGAGAAAACTATCTCAAAAAAGGCGTTCGTTTATTTTGGCTTGATGAAGCCGAGCCTGAATATGTTGAATATGATTTTGATAATTTTAGGTATCATATCGGGGATACACTTGAAAAAGGCAACAGTTACCCCTTGCATTACGCCCAAGCTTTTTATGAAGGCTGGCTAGCTGAAGGCGAAACCAACCCCGTTAGCCTTGTGCGCTGTGCATGGGCGGGAAGTCAACGCTATGGGGCCTTGGTATGGTCCGGTGATATTCAGTCTTCATGGGATTCAATGCGCAGCCAGCTGTGTGCAGGGTTGAGCATGGGGTTGGCGGGAATCCCGTGGTGGACTACCGATATTGGTGGATTTCATGGTGGCCATGTGGACGATCCCAATTTTCACGAATTGTTAACCCGGTGGTTTCAATGGGCGGTATTTTGTCCGGTGTTACGCATGCACGGGTATCGCGATCCTATAACCGAACCTGAAACCCCGTTTAGAGAAGGCATTCCCCAATGCGACACGGGTGCTGGTAACGAATTGTGGAGTTTTGGGGAAAAAACCTACGCTATTCTGGTTCGATTTACCACATTGCGCGAAAAATTGCGTCCTTATATTCGAGATTTGATGCAGCAGGCCCACCAGACAGGTGCACCCTTAATGCGCCCTATGTTTTATCACTATAGTACCCAAGCATTAAGTTGGACGATTGAAGACCAATATCTCTTTGGTCGCGATGTTCTCGTTGCACCTGTCATGAAGGCCCATCAAAACCAGCGCCAGGTTTGGTTACCAGAAGGAGAGACATGGGTGGATATGAATTCTGGTCAAGTCTTCAATGGTGGAGGTTTCATTGATGTTGCAACCCCATTAGAAATCATCCCTATATTTATACGACAAAACAGTCCCGTCCTTGGATATCTCGATCACCAATACTAACCTGAGCATAAACGATGGCCCTTCATGTTACGGATGATCTAGCGATTGATCCGGTCGCTAATGATGAGATCCAATTAACACTTTTGGAAAAAATCAGTTATGGATGTGGGGACGCTGGAGGGACCATTGTAACCAGTTTAATCTCAAACTTCCTCACATTTTTCTACACTGATATTTTTTTACTTACTCCGGCTATTGTGGGAACTTTGTTTCTGGTTTTACGCGTAATGGATGCCATTTCTGACCCACTTATTGGGATTATCGCCGATAGAAACCATTCAAAAAAAGGGCAATTTCTTCCTTTTGTGCTTTGGACGGCAGTGCCCCTAGGACTAATTTTAGTCCTAACCTTTACCGTGCCCGATATTGGGGCTAAATGGAAAATTTTCTATGCATTTGCAACCTATTTTGCGTTGGCTTTTTTATACTCATTAAACAACGTTCCGTATTGTGCACTGATCACTAGACTCACTACTCATCCACAAGAATTAATAACTTGTCAATCTTATCGCTTTATACTATGTGGCAGTGCGGGTTTTGTCGTGACCGTAGGACTACCGGTTATGGTTTCATGGTTGGGTCAAGGCGATCGGGCTAAAGGCTATCAGTTTGGCGTGGGCTTGCTATCCATGGCGGCAGTGGTGTGCTTTATAATATGCTATTGCGGGGTAACTGAACGCATTTCGACGTCGACAAACCAGGCGTTTAGCGTGAAAGCCAGCTTAAAGAGTATTGCTAAAAATGATCAATTAATACTTACCTTTGTCATGTCTCTTCTTTTGATCAGTATCTTTAATACCAAAGGGGGCGCTGCGCTTTATTTTATTACCTATGTTTTACATGGTGATGCGGAATATACGTCGTTATTTTTCGGTATGGCTACATTGGGAGGGGTCGTCGGCTCTGTTGTAGTAACGTATTTTACACGATATTTTGAAATCCGCCGCATTTATTTTGTGGTTAATATCATCTTAGCTATAGCGCACTTTGGCGTTTGGTTTGTACCCGCCTACAATACCACCGTCTGGTTATTACTAGTTTTTTGCTGTTGTGTCGTGATGGGGTTTATCCTGCCAATGCATTTCACGTTGGTGGCTTTCGCAGATCAATATGGCAGATGGAAATCGGGAACCCGTGCTTCGGGAATGAGCTTTGCCTTTAATCTTTTTTTTGTAAAACTAGCCTGGGCGGTTGCTGGAGTGATCCTCAGCGTCACGCTAAGCCTAATTTCTTATCGAGCTGGAGTCGATCATCAAACCCCTTTATCGTTGTTCGGGATAAAGCTACTTTCTACGGTAATTCCTGGTGTGCTTCATATGCTCTTGGCAATTGTCGTTTATTTTTTTCGTATTGATAATGCAATGGAAACAAAAATGCGTCAGGAGATGGCTTTGCAACCTTAAATTTAGGATAAATTTGAATACAATTTTATATAAAAATTAAGTAGAGTTAATGCTCATTAAATCTAAAATGATTGAATGACCAAAGCATTATACTGACTCTTCACTAACGAAGTACAATCAAGCAACCCTAATGTATTGCATTAAACCTATGAGTGAAATCATAAAATAAATTAGCACAAACATTGCCATTTAAGAGCCGTGGGCTAGGCACAGAATGAAAATAATAAAAGGGGATTTGTGGGTAACACTTTAAAAGCAATGCATTCATTAAAGAATCAAAGACTTATGGGTAAATGAAGCTCAGCGAATAGAGACGTATTTAATACGTCTCCTTAACGACGATCACCCAGACTTTTCTAAGAGTTACAACAGTAAGTTTAGTTTAAACGAAGCAAAACAAGTCAAAACGCTATATCAGCGTATAAAAGGTAAGGGTTGACACCATTATACCTATATAATCGCGATAAAAAGCCGCGATCTTAAAATCCTTCACGTTCAATACGTTTTCGTTCCATTTTTCGGGCACGTCTAACTGCCTCTGCAGATTCCCGAGCACGTTTTTCTGATGGTTTTTCATAATGACGTCTTAACTTCATTTCACGAAAAATCCCTTCGCGTTGCATCTTCTTTTTTAAAGCTTTCAACGCTTGATCAATATTATTATCCCGAACCAGAACCTGCACTTGGTTGTCATCTCCTACATTATGTAATTAAAGTAACAAAGTTTAATGATAAATAATTGCAGTAATCGTCATGATTAAAGCGATCGTGTTCAAGACCTATACTCTATTTTGATGAAAAAAGAAATAAAATATTGTATCATCTTCGAGTTTTTTGAGAATTTAAAGAGAGGTTTTTTGAAACATACGTTGATTAGTAAAGTGCCACTTTCAAAACCAGGCGAAGAACTTCTTTTTCTTAAAGAAAAAAAGTTACGATTAATACAAGATATTCTTTTTTTTATTCATTATGAAGCGACAAAGCTCATGAAGCCTGTGCTTAAATTTTATCATATTGGGCATGCACACCATCGACTTATCCAATTTATTTGCAATTATCCAGGAATAAGTATTGGAGAAGTACGTACATTATTGGGTATTACGAAACAAAGTTTAAATCGTGTGTTAAACGAACTGGTAAAGTTGAACTACGTTGAAATTAACATTGATCAAAACGATAAACGAAAAAAAAGACTTTATTTAACAAAAAAAGGACAAATCATAGAACACAAATTATTTTTAATCCCCAGACAACAGTTTCTCAGAGCGTTTAAAGATCCTCAAAACAATAACCATATTGAAGGATTTCAACAAATTCTCTATTCCATGTTAAACTCGGACGACAAAAATCTGCTTAACCATTGTCACTATCCTAGTTAAAGCGAGAAAATAATGTGTGATAAAGATAACCCTCTTTCTTCTATGGAAAATATCTTACATGTATTGATTATTGATGATGATCAACGGTTAAGAATATTACTCAAACGTTACTTAAGCGAAAATGGATTTAGAGTTAGTGGAGCATGTTCAGCCAAGGAAGCAAGAAATTTACTAGATTTTATTAAACCAGATGCACTTATCCTTGACATTT
Source organism: Commensalibacter sp. Nvir (assembly GCF_963921845.1). NCBI lineage: Bacteria > Pseudomonadati > Pseudomonadota > Alphaproteobacteria > Acetobacterales > Acetobacteraceae > Commensalibacter > Commensalibacter sp. Nvir. Next base: position 34,381 of record NZ_CAWUGZ010000040.1, read on the forward strand.
CAATGCCAGGAGAAGACGGTTTGGAACTTACTAATTTTTTAAGAGAAAACGGGAACGATCTTTTAATTATATTGTTAACGGCCAGAGGTGATCCAGAAGACAGAATAATTGGTCTAGAAGCAGGTGCGGACGACTATTTAGGTAAACCATTTGAGCCAAAAGAACTTTTGTTAAGGCTTAAATCTCATTTTAGAAAAAAATCTAATGTTTCTAAAGAACTTAAGCTTAGCCCAATACGGCTTGGTTCTATGGAATTTGATCCTGTACTTAATGTTCTTAAGACAAAAACAGGGCTCGTTCATCTAACAAGTGGTGAAATTGATCTTTTGAGGATTTTTGCTTCACATCCTAATACAATTTTATCTCGAGAAAAAATAATGAAACAAATAGGATTGGAAGAAATAGGAGAACGAGCGGTTGATGTACAAGTAACGCGTTTAAGAAAAAGAATAGAAATTGATCCAAAATGTCCGAAATATTTACATACGGTTAGAGGAAAAGGGTATATCTTAAAACCTTATTTTTGAAAAAAATGATTAGGCACTCGAGAAACATACAAAACATTTCTTTCTATAAATATATTATAGAGAAAACAGCAAGGCGTTTACTTCCTCGATCCTTACTGAGCAGATCTTTAATCATCATCACTATTCCTTTAATTATTATTCAAATTATTTCCATAACACTTTTTTATGGTAATTTTATTAGCACTGTCTCACGAAGGTTATCTGATTCATTGACCAATGAAATTAGTTTTGTCGTAAATCAATTGGATAGTGCGCCGGAAGTTAACTATGTATCTATCATTCAAAACGCTAAAACTTTTTTATCATTCAATGTAACCTGGCATCCCCATACACAACTAGATTCTCCTAAATTAAAAAAACATTATAATCCAGAGCCTATCAATGAATTCTTGCATAACTCTTTAAAAAATCGTTTGAATAAACCTTATACTACAGATTGGGATAGTAACGAGGACCAACTCATTATTTATGTTCAACTCGTAAATGGATTGGTTAAAATTTCAGTACCTAAAAAAAGAATGTTCGCAGGAGATATTTGGCTTTTTATAGTCTGGGTAGTAGGTAGTGGCATCATATCCTTTTTAATTGCTGGTATTTTAGCCTGGGTGCAATATCGAGCTATAAGACATTTATCCAAAGCGTTAGATAAATTTGGTAAGGGAAGAGACCCTGGCCATTTGATGCCTGTGGGTTCTAAAGAGTTAAGAAGAGCAACGGCAGCATTTAATGTAATGAGAGAGCGTATACAACGGTTTATCAAACAACGAACGGTTATTCTTGCGAGTGTATCTCATGATTTGCGTACTCCTCTAACGCGCCTGCGATTAAGCCTCGCTATGATCCCCCAGACAGGATTGATTAAGGCAAAAGAAATAGAAAATGACGTTAAAAATATGATTTCTGATATCGAAGAAATGGAACATATGATTTCTGGTTATTTATCTTTCGCACGGGGGGAGGGAACTGAGGAACTCAGCATGACTGACGTCATGCTTTTAGTAAAAGAAGTTATTCATGCTTCTCTTCGAAGCGACAAAACATTTATTTCAATTAATTTGCCACATTCATTGTCCGCTATACCTTTGAGAGCAGGAAGTATACGACGCGTCCTTAACAATATTTTGGATAATGCACAACAACACGGGGGAAAGATCAAGTTTTCGGTAATGGAGACAAAACAATCTCTCTATTTTATTGTTGAAGACGATGGCCCAGGAATACCCTATGATAATAGAGAAGAGGTATTTATACCGTTTAAATCACATAGTGCTCTAAATGGTAGTGGCTTAGGTTTGGCAATAGCTAAAAATATTATTCAAAGTCATGGGGGAGATATTATTTTATCGGATAGTCTTTCACTAGGAGGTCTAAAAGTACATATTACACTACCAAAATAATAAATATTTAAAATTGCTTATTGAAGAGTATTGCCAGAGCTTCCAGGACCCGTTCCCATAGCAGGATTGCTTCCGAAGGGCCCTGAACCTGAAGGACCAAATGTACTCCCCATTCCCATAGCACTCAAAGGTGAATATTGACCGATATTACCAAAAAATTCTCCCCAAAAATTTCTTTTTGTTCCAGGTGTTGGCGTCGTTTCGGCAACCATGGTCACCGATTTTGCGTCTTTTTTCCCTAAATTTTCAATTTTTGTTAAGGTCCCTTTTTGATCGAAATACAAAGAAAGCACACGTTGTTTACTAATACCTGGGTAAGAAAGAGGTACTACTTTGGTCATCATAGAAATATATATCCAATTATTAGGATCGAAAGTTGCATAAGTTGTAGGCGATCCCAATATTTCAATTGCATCCGCTTTACTAGTACTGCCAATTTGTAAGGATTTGATATCGTTTTCACTAATAACACTCCCCCTCGGTAATGGAGAAGGCGCCAGTAACGAACAAGCCGAAACTCCCGAAATTACGGTCGTAAGCCATAGCGCTAAAAGAGATTTTTTAACATTATGGAACATGACATTATTATAAAGTCTATGTCTGCGTAGCTCTGAACTAAAGCGGAATAGCATGATTGATTAATATTCCTCAAATTGAGTATAAACTGATAAACAATCTTAATAAACCATGGGTATTGCAGTTTCTGTAAAACTTCAACTAAAATATTTGATGAGAAAAGAATTATGAACGAATGTTGCGAGTTTTCAAGAAATTATATTTTCCGAAATTTGAAGAGCAAATCGAATACAATGATCATTGAAGCCGATCATAAAGAAATGCAAGCGTTAGCACACAGATTTTCAATTCCAAAAATTAAAAATTTAAAATGTTTTTATCAGTTTAACTATCTTAATGAAAAAAATATATTAGTAAGCGGTAATCTCAAAGCTATTATCATACAATATTGCGTCCTAACTCTTGAAGAGTTAGAGGAAAAAATAGAAGAGAAATTTGAGTTACTATTGGTTCCTAAAGAAAAAATAATGAATAATCTTGAAAGCATTGAGGATCCCGATCTTGTTCCCTATAGTAATAATTGTATAGATCTTGGTGAAATTACTGCAGAACAATTGGCTTTATGCATCAATCCTTACCCGCATAAAGTCAAAACAAATGATGAACTTTTTTTTACAGATGATGAATTAAAAAATGAATCAAAAAATAATTCTTTTGCTATCTTAGCTAATCTACAAAATAAAGTTTGAAAAGCAATATTGTTTATAGAATTTTACTTGTTATTTAATATGAGCCAAACTATTTACTTAGTAAACAAGCCTACTGTTAAGTTTTTATTCGCTCTTGCTTAAATGGACTTAATCTGTTAAAAAGCTGGCTTCATTGAATAGTTTATACCATTATTCAATCTCACTATTTTGTTTTAAAAGTAAAGGTTAGGAGGAACTAATGGCCGTTCCTAAAAGAAAAACGTCACCCTCGCGCCGCGGTATGCGTCGCAGTCACCATGCCTTACGTTCAGAGGCACATTTAGAATGTCCAAATTGTGGTGAACTAAAGCGCCCACATCATGTTTGCAGCCACTGCGGACACTATGATGGTCGCGAAGTAGTTGCAGCTGGAAAAGCTTTAAAAGTAGCAGTGCGCTTATAGATTTGAAAGAATACAAGTAAAGTTATTTTTTGGTTTAAATTATTCTCTAAGCATTTCCAACATAACTTTGCAACGTATAACCCGTACTCAATGAGCCAAGAAGTAAACCATATAACAAAAATGAATTTTGATCTTGCCATTGATGCTATGGGAGGAGATAATGCTCCAGAAGTTATTGTCAAAGGCCTTAGTACTACCGCCATACGTCATCCAGACGTAAAAATACTTCTTATTGGAGATCAAAATCAACTTAAACCTTTATTACATAAATATCCTAAAGTATCCAGTATTTGTACTTTAAGACATACATCTATTGTTGTTCCTATGGATATGAAACCTACTTTGGCATTAAAACTGCGTAATTCCTCAATGCGAATGGCTATGGAAAGCGTAGCATGTAAGGAATCAAGAGGTGTAGTTTCTGCTGGTAATAGTGGGGCAATGCTTGCTCTTGCACAAATTATTATTAAAACAATGACAGGTATTTTGCGTCCAGCAATGGCCGCGATCAGCCCTACGGCTAAGGGCGATATTGTAATGCTTGACTTAGGGGCTAATGTTTCTTGTGATAGTAGGAATTTAGTTGATTTTGCGGTGCTTGGTTACGCCTTTGCCAAAGCAGTACTCGGACTGCCAAAGCCCATGATTGGACTTCTCAATGTAGGTTCCGAGGAGGTAAAGGGTAATGAACACTTGAAAATTGCTGCTGAAATCCTACGCAATAGTTCGTTATCTGACCATTTTCACGGTTTTATTGAAGGTCACGATATTACCGCTGGTACAACCGATGTTGTAGTGACGGATGGATTTACTGGAAATATTGCTTTGAAAACAGGAGAGGGTGCTTTAAAGCTTGCTTTTCAATTGTTGAAAGAAGTTTATTCTTCGAGTATTAGGGGAAAGCTAGGCTATTTAATGGTAAAACCAGGGCTAGAACGTATGAAAGAATGGCTAGACCCAAGGCGTTATAATGGAGCCGTATTTGTTGGACTAAACGGTGTTGTAGTAAAATCTCATGGTGGGGCAGATGAAACGAGTTTTGCCTCTGCCGTTGATGTTGCTATGGACATGATAAAACATGGCTTTTACGATGAAATATTAAATGCTTTAGCTCAGGTTAATCCTAAAAAAACTTTCGAATAGTTAACTTTAATATTCCAATTCAAAAACGCTAAGGTTTCAGATGTTATATCGTTCACGTCTCATTGGATTTGGAAGTTATCTTCCTAAAAATATCATTACTAATAACGATTTGTCCAAAAAAATTGACACTTCAGACGAGTGGATACGCGCGCGTACTGGTATCCGTCAAAGACACATTGTTTCAAACGAAACATGTACTTCTATGGCCTGCTGCGCAGCCGAGCAAGCTTTACGCTATGCTAATTTGTCAATACATGATATAGACGCGGTCATTGTGGCTACTAGCACACCTGATGCTCTTTTTCCTACAACTGCCGTTATGGTGCAAAAAGAATTAGGCATGAAAAAAGGGTTTGCGTTTGATGTGTCGTCTGCCTGTTCTGGATTTATTTTTGCTCTTTCTGTTGCTGATAATTTCATTAAAACCGGTCAAGCCAAAAATATTATTTTAATTGGTAGTGAAGTTTATTCACGCATTTTAGATTGGTCGGATCGAAGAACATGTGTTCTTTTTGGCGATGGTGCAGGCGCTGTTATTTTAACCGCTGTTAAACCGCAAGAAAATAATGGCATTTTAGGTATCTACCTTCATACGGATGGTCAGTATTCAGAATTACTTTATGTTGAAGGCTCTCCAACTGCTCAACAACAAAACTGTTATGTAAGGATGAATGGTAAAGAGGTTTTTAGACAGGCAGTAAATAAACTTTCCGAAGTAGTTGATGAAGCGCTAATTAAAAATAATTTAAAACATAAAGATATTGACTGGCTCGTTCCTCATCAAGCTAACTTAAGAATAATTAATGGTATGGGTAAAAAGTTGAAGCTTGCCCCTGAACGTGTAATTGTAACGGTTGACAAGCACGCTAATACATCTGCTGCCTCCATCCCTCTCGCGTTAAATGTAGCCATTCGAGATAAACGTATTAAAAGTGGTGATTTAGTTATCATGGAAACCTTAGGAGGGGGATTGAGTTGGGGATCAGCTTTAGTGCGTATCTAAATCCGTAAAGAATCACTAACATGACTTTTACCTGTTATTTTGTTTAATTTTTAAAATTGATATTCATATGAACACTCTTACACGCGCAGGATTGATCGAAAAACTATACAGTCATGTAGGTCTTTCAAGAAACGAGTCCGCACAAATATTAGAAGATATTTTGGAAAGAATTATGTCCACACTTGAAAAAGGTGATTCAGTTAAAATCAGCGGGTTTGGAACCTTTTCTGTCCGAAAAAAAGGCACTCGAGTGGGGCGAAACCCTAAAACAGGTAAAGAAGTCACCATAGATCCAAGATTAGTATTATCCTTTCGACCTAGTCAAATACTAAAAAAAAATGTTAATAAAGGAATGATGCAAAAATAAGTCAGAGAGGTTTTTTAATATGGCCAATGATGACGTTTACGATGATCTAGAGCAGACACAATCACTTAAATATAAAAACTTATCCATTGCACATTTAACTGAAAAAGCACCTACAGTTAAAGAGCCAAATGCATTCCGAACCATAAGCGAAGTTTCAGAAAAATTACATGTTCCACAACATGTACTGCGATTTTGGGAATCACGCTTTAAACAAATTGCTCCCTTAAAACGTAATGGGGGAAGACGGTATTATCGAAGCGAAGATATAGTTTTACTTAAGCGTATTTCAGATTTGCTTTACGTACAAGGCTATACAGTTAAAGGTGTTCAACGTATGTTGGAAAACGGTGAATTAAATTCCGCACCACAACAAGAAATACAGTCACTTGAAAAAAATTTAGATGCTCAACTTGAAACAAAATCATCAGACGGAAATAAAAAAACAATGTCTGATTCTATATTACAAAATCAACTCGATACACTAAAAAAAAGAAATTTGGAACTTAATCAATTTTTACAAATAGTACTTGAGGAATTGCATGCGCTAAGAAAAACTTTAAATAGCATAAATTAAAGGTTGCTAAATAGTCTAAGGGTTGGTATATGGCGTTTACTTTATAGCGGGCAGTAGCGCAGCCTGGTAGCGCATCAGTCTGGGGGACTGGAGGTCGTGGGTTCGAATCCCGCCTGCCCGATATACTATGTTAAGGTTCACTTTTATCTCGTAAAGTCCAATTATTCCATAGCATAATTAAAGCTGCCATCAAGGCAGGGCCTACGAATAAACCAATCATTCCCCAGGTCTCTAATCCTCCAACAATTCCAATAAGCACCCATATAAAAGGCAATTTTGTTGCACCGCCAATAAGTGTGGGTCGAATAAAATGATCCGAAATAAAGACAACGATACAACCAATAATCAACACACAAAGTGCAGACCATGGCGAAAGTTGTAAAAAAGCTGTTCCCGAAACAAATAAAATTGCAAATATCGGACAAAAGGGAATCATCGCTGAAACAGCGGTAATAATACCAAAAAGTGCAGAATGAGGGATAGACATAAAATAATAAATTATTCCTAGAACAACGCCTTGTCCTAAGCCTACCAAAATCAATCCAGATACGGTTCCATGAATAGACAATATCATTTGCTGGGCGATTGTCTCTCCCTGTTTACCAAATAACCTTCGCGAGCCTCGCAAACATTGTTGAGCAATATGTTCCCCATCTCTAAATATAAAAAATAAAGTTAACATAGAAAAAAAGAATAACAATCCTCTATGCACAAGTTGAGAGCCTATTTTTTGGGTGACATAGACACCATGACTATAATGTAAATTAGATAAAAGCAACGAAACCATTTTGGGGTGAGAAAGATTGTCTACCCACCATTTATAAATAAAATTTTTAGCAAAAGGCAATTTTGATATCCACAAAGGAGGCTCTACCCCTTGATGACTTACATGGATTATCCAAAGTATTATAGCCTGAATGTCTTTACTTCCCTCTATAAGAAGAACGGTAAGAGGTAAAATAAACAATAAAGAAATAAAACATGAAAAGATAAACGGAAGAATAAATGTATTGGATGTAGACAGCCATTTTTTTTTTGTTTTTTGATAAAGAGGCCAACACGCAATCGCAAAAATAACTGCCCAAATTAATGAAGGTATAAATGACTTGATAGTGTAAAGACCCAATAAAAAAAGAAGAATAATTAAACACGTTTGAGCCAAAGTTTGATTATGAATTTGTTCAGCAAGACTAAGTTGTCGAGTCAATTTTAATTCAGAATTTTTGCTTTTTGGTATTAGCATCTAAAATAAACCTACGTTAATGGGTATGAGGGTGAATAACAAAATTAGCAAACGCTTGTATAAATGCAGCTTCCTTTAACGAATCATAGCGTCCTGTTAGCCCACCATGACCAGAATCCATATTCATTTTAAGCAATATCGGTTCATTCGATTGATTATATTCTCTTAACTTAGCAACCCATTTGGCTGGTTCCCAATACGTAACTCTCGGATCGGTTAATCCACCTACCGCCAAAATTGCAGGATAGTTTTGTTTTTTGATCGTATCATAAGGCGAATAACTAGCAATGTATTCGTAAGCATGTCTGTTTTCGATAGGATTACCCCATTCTGGCCATTCTGGAGGGGTTAAAGGCAACAAACAGTCGGACATTGTATTAAGCACATCTACAAAGGGTACCTCAGCTATGATTCCTGCAAATAAATCTGGCCTTAGATTAGCAATGTAACCCATTACCATACCTCCTGCAGACCGACCATTGGCCACAATAGACTTTGGCTTGGTCCAATTTTGTTGGACAAGGTAGTCTGCACAAGTAATAAAGTCTGTAAAGCTTTTTGTTTTATTAAATTTTCGCCCGTCTAAAAACCATTTCCACCCTTTTTCTGACCCACCTCTTATATGGGCTATGGCATAAACCCATCCTTGCTGAATATAATTCATGGCATCGTTGGAAAAAGTTGGATCAATCGCATACCCATAAGCCCCATAACCATAAAGCAATAAGGGGTTTCCACCATTTTGTTTGATGTCTTTACGATAAGCAACAGTTATAGGAATAGTTTCTCCATCTGCTGCTTCTGCCCATAAACGCTCGGTCATATAGTCATTGGTCGAAAAAGGAATATTAAATTGTTGCGTTTTAATAATCTCATCATGTTGCGTTAATACGTGATAGGATTTCCAGATTTTAGGACAAATTAGCGATTCAAATGTATACAGAATGGCGTCTGAATTTGGGTTAAGTATGTCTATAAGCGAGAGCGTATACGCTGAACCATCACCCGAAATGTATTCTGTTTGACCCAACTTATTCATTATAACAATGCGCAAACTAGCTTCATAGCGTTCTAACCAAACAAAATAATCACTATAGGCAATGGCATTTAAAACAAATTGTTTTGGTTGATGAGGGAGCCACTCTTGCCACATTAGTTTAGTAAAACCATCATGAGTAACGCAATCGGGGATGGGCATCCTCATAAACTTAAAATTATAAGCTCCATCCGCATTGGTTTTAATAATGAAATGATTATTCCAATCAAAAACTTCATACTGTAAACCTCGTTTCCTTTTTTTAAAACACATAGGTTGAGCAGTAGGATTATTTTGAGCAATTAACCAAACTTCGTCGGTATCATGAGTACGTGCGATTAGATAAATCCATTTATTACTTAAACTTCGACGAATATTAAGAAAATATCCTGAATCCTTTTCTTCATACACTAAACTATTTTTACCTGATAAAATTTCATGACGAAAAATTTTAGTAGGCCGTCCTAATGCATCCCTGTAGATCCAAAAAACATATTGACTGCAAGACGAAAATGTAAATTCTCCCGTTGAATTTTGAATATTGGTCTTAAATGTAGGTTGCATTTCTATTGATTGAAGATGAATTTCCCAAATTTCTGAACCATTATTATCTTGTGCATACGCCAGCCATTGATGATCCGGACTATGTTGTACATGAGAAATTTTTATATAATCATTGGTATGAGGTATAAGATTTGGATTTAACAGAATTTGCTCTTGTTGAGTGAATTGCTTTTTTCTACAATAAAGTGAGAATTCTAAATTTTTTTGATATTTCGAATAATAAAGCCATTCACCATCTTTTAGCTCTATAGAACATTCATTATCAAAAACTCTTTCTTTCATCTGCAGAAAAAGTGTTTCTTGTAGGTTTTTCGTTTCCTCCATTATCAAGTTTGTATATTTGTTTTCTGCCTCCAGATGTTGTTTGATTTCTTTATTTAAGCAGCGGGGATCGGATAAAACATTTTGCCAATTCTTGTCTTTTAGCCAAAAATAACTATCGTTACGTTCATAAGAAAATTGTTTTATTATTTTTGTTTTTTTTACTGCAATAGGCGGTTTATATTTCATTAAGCTATACGATCATTGTTGATTATTATAAGTATTTATCGGTACACATTTAATATATAAATTGATTAAATTGTTAACACCCACAGTCAATGTCTTTACTGTAAACTTACTATATTATACATAGCGTATAATTTTAATTTAAACGACTAGTATTGGATTATTTTGAAAATTTTATAAAGAATATTAAAATGAAAAAAAACGCTATACTTTGTGTAGGAGCAGGACTTTCTGGAGCCACCATCGCCCGTCTACTGGCAGAAAAAGATTACATCGTAGACATTGTTGAAGAACGAAATCATACGGCGGGTAATTGCTATACAGAACGAGACAAACATACAGGAATTATGATTCATACCTATGGACCTCATATTTTTCATACAGACAAGGAACATGTTTGGAATTTCGTTAACCAATATTGCACGATGATGCCTTATATTAATCGCGTAAAAACAACGATCAAAGATCAAGTTTATTCTTTACCTATTAATCTGCACACAATAAATCAATTTTTTTGCAAAGCTTTTTTACCGGATGAAGCGAGAAAATTTATTGAAAAAAAGGCAAATCGTTCTATTTTTGAGCCTAAAAATTTTGAAGAACAAGCTTTAAAATTCGTTGGGAAAGAAATTTATGAGACCTTTTTTAAAGGTTATTCGACCAAACAATGGGGCCTAGATCCAAAAGAATTGCCCGCATCTATTTTAAAACGTTTACCTATACGATTTAACTATAACGATAGCTATTTTAGTCATCGTTACCAGGGCATACCCAGAGATGGTTACAGCAATTTAATAAACAATATTCTTGACCATCCTAACATAACGCTTCATCTTCACACACATTTTGATCAATCTTCAGCTAAAGAGTATTCTCATGTATTTTACAGTGGACCATTGGATGCCTATTTTAAATACCGAGAAGGGCATTTAGCCTATAGGACGCTTGATTTTAAAAGTTTCACGCACAAAGGCGATTATTTAGGCACTGCCGTTATGAATTATGGAGAAGAAACTGTTCCTTTTACACGAATTACAGAACATAAATATTTCTCGCCTTGGGAACATCATGAAGAGTCAGTATGCTATAGAGAATACAGTCGTAATTGCGAAAAAGGGGATTTGCCCTATTATCCCATACGCTTAGTGGGTAAAATGGATGTTTTGGAGCGATACACAATATTGGCCAATAAAGAACAAAATGTAACCTTTGTAGGACGCTTAGGTACCTATCGCTATTTGGATATGGATGTAACTATTGCCGAAGCATTGGAGGCTGCTCGTGAGTTTTTGCATAAAAAAAGAACGTAATTACTTGAAAAAATCTTATTTTGCAGAATTAGATATTTATAGACTTCTTGTCAATTGAATCGGATAAATAGAGCTAAAAGGGTTCTAATTAGAGGTTTTGTTGATCTTTTTTAAGGTTTTTATAAACCCAAATCAAAAAAATAAAATGTTGAAACCTATTTCTTAAAGTTATGTAGCCTAGGTAATTTCCAAATTTATGACACATGAAAAGCAATTTATTAATTACGTATTAACGCTATCTTGCCCCAATAGGCCAGGTATTGTGGCAGCAATATCAACGCAATTATATAATGCCAACGCAAATATCATTGAATCACAACAACACGATGATTCTTCAGGCCGTTTTTTTATGCGTGTCGTTTTTTCATTAAAAAATAGTTCTGAAATATATGCATGGCTCAATTCGCGCCTTGAAGCACTGGCACAACACTTTACTATGACGTGGTTACTTCACAATTCTACTAAGAAGCGAAAAGTTTTGCTTATGCTTTCTAAGTTCGACCATTGTTTAGTTGATTTGCTTTATCGTTGGCGCATTGGTGAACTAAATATCGAGCCTACCGCTATTGTTTCAAATTATCCAAAAGAAAATTATTCCCATATAGATCTTCGAAATATTCCGTTTTTTTACTTACCTATTGACTCAAATAATAAAAGCAAACAAGAAAACGAAGTGTGGAATATCTTTCGAAATACGCATACGGAATTAATTATATTGGCACGTTATATGCAAATTTTGTCAGCGGAATTTATTAAAAAAATACCCGGTCAATGCATCAATATTCATCATTCTTTTTTACCTGGTTTTAAAGGAGCAAAGGCTTATCATCAAGCGTTCACCCGGGGTGTCAAGCTGATTGGAGCTACTGCGCATTACGTTACAGAAGCCTTAGATGAAGGGCCCATCATTGAACAGGACGTTGAACGCGTCAGTCATCGAGATCAACCTGAGGATCTAATTCGAAAAGGAAGAGATATCGAAAAACGAGTCCTTGCCAAAGCTATACGATACCATAGCGAAGACAGAGTACTATTAAATGGAAACAAAACCGTAGTCTTTACCGATTAATTAAGGAAAAAGTTTTCCACACATACCGTGCTTCAAATTTTGTCCTTCTTCACTCCTTGATGGTATCAGTCCAATACGCAAAAAAAGATCAATTAAAACCAAGTTAACGTTAAACTTAAAATTCCTAGTGGTTAGGACTTGTTGATACACCTCTTCGATGGGAAGTAATATAAATTCACTAACTTCACCATCATTGGGAACTGGACGAAAATGATCAGGAAGCCATAAATCATAGCAATAGATTACATCTCTTCGTAATCCTTCAGGCCTATTGGTGCTATAACTGATTATAGTTTGAAAATGCGCTTCGTTAACCAATTCGTTGGGTATATTCGCTTCTTCACTGGCTTCTTTCAATAAAGCACTCTTATGATCATGTCCAGCAGGAATTCCACCTGCAACCATATGATCCAATTTGTTAGGGTCAAGCCTCTTACTTGCAGAGCGTTTTCCTACCCATAAAAAGATTCCAGAGGGTTTCTTAACTAAACCATTTAAATGGACCCCACTGCCAATAAGACCTAAAAAGGGTAAAATGCTTCGATCAATTATTCCAATAGGTTTATCATAAGGTGTGGGGTAAACATCAAACGCTTCATTCATTCCCGATACGTATCTATCTTGAATGAGTCGGTTCCCAAAATCTTCTAAGGATAAATGTTGAGAAAGAGATACAATGGAGTCTGTATTTAATTTTGCCCCATACCGTTGCAGTATATTGATTTTTTCGATGCTAACCCATCCTATAAGGGCGTTAAACGCTCTAAGGGGAAGATAGTGCTGGTTTAAAAAAGCGTCATTGCAAAAGTATATGTGATCTAAAAATGCTTTATATTCAGAATGTTGCATAGCAATACTAACAAGTTATCAAAGGTAGGGAAAAGAGTAAATTTTAAAAGCCTCATAAAACGATATATAAATCTTTATAATCATTTATATTACCCTCTCAAAAAATCTGTAGCACAATTAGGTATGTTCAAAAAATTAATTTATCACCTCATCAATAAAATAAACTCACGGTCAGGTTGGAAGACTTTAGTCGAATTGTTGTCTTATCTATGGCCAAAAAACCAACCGATTATGAGATTAAGACTGGTTCTTGCGACGTTGTTAATGATCACTGCTAAGATAAGTTCTTTGTTGGTGCCATTACTTTATAGCCAAATTATCGATCGTTTATCAAACAAAGGAACCTCAAGTTTTTTTTATGTAACGTTTTGGATTATTTTGGGTTACGGATTGATTCGTATTTTGTCCAGTTTATGCTCAGAATTAAAAGATACAGTATTTGCTCCTCTACGGTATCGAGTGATGCGTACGATAACGGTAAAATGTTTTGAGCACATGCATGCTCTTTCATTAAATTTTCATCTTAATCGTCAAACTGGTGCCATTACCCGTGCAATCGAAAGGGGAAGCGAAGGGATTGAAACCGTCTTACGAGTAGGGGTATTTAGTATCGTACCTACTCTTATTGAAACCGTTCTAGTCGTGATAGTTATCGCTCATGTCTATAGTTGGTATTACACACTCGTCGTATGTACAGCCATTATTGCCTACATTTTATTTACGTTATTTTTTACATCGTGGCGGATCAACATAAGACGTAAAATGAACGAAATCAATAACGAAGCCAACAATCGTGCCTTAGACAGCTTATTAAACTATGAGACCGTAAAATACTTTGGAAATGAAACGCACGAAATAAAAAAATATGATGCTTCTTTATTACGCTACGAGAAAGCATCCATTAAAACTCAAGTTACGTTAAATGGATTGAATTTTGGTCAAGCGTTTATTATTGCACTAGCCCTAACGCTGTTAATGCTTATGGCTGCGTACGATTTAAAAATTGGCCTATTTACATTGGGTAAATTTGTCCTCATCAATACGTATCTTCTTCAACTTTACCAACCTCTGAATTTTCTAGGCAGTATTTATTCTAACTTACGACAATCCATTGTAGATTTAGAAAATATGTTCGCATTGTTGGCAATCAAACCTGAAATTCATTCTCATAATAAATCCCTTGTTTTACCTTCTGATTTTGAAAAAACAGGACCTGTTGGGATCAAAGTGATGAACGTTTCATTCGGTTACGATTCATCAAGAACGATCTTGCGTCATCTCAATTTTACCATTGATCCGGGCAAACAAGTGGCTATTGTGGGTCCTACCGGAGCAGGAAAATCCACTTTAAGTCGTTTATTATTTCGTTTTTATGATGTTACAGAGGGCGAAATTTTAATTGAAAACATCAATATAAACGATTACCAACTAGCAAGCTTGAGGGCATCTATTGGCATAGTCCCCCAAGATACAGTCTTGTTTAATGACACCATTGGATATAATATTTCGTACGGAAATTTAAAAGCGTCTTCCAAAGCGATTGAAAACGCAGCAAAGCTCGCTCAGATAGATCATTTTATTCGAACTTTGCCTCTAGGATACGATACATTAGTGGGGGAAAGAGGCTTAAAACTTTCTGGTGGAGAAAAACAACGAATTGCTATCGCGCGAACCCTTTTAAAAAACCCTAGAATTTTAATTCTCGACGAAGCAACAAGCGCCCTTGACAGCCATACAGAACAAGAAATTCAAAGCGCTTTGCAAAATATTTCTAAAGGTCGAACGGTGGTAACCATTGCGCATAGACTATCCACCATTGTTAACGCAGACCTTATCCTGGTCATGATGAACGGGCAAATTATTGAACGTGGAACCCATGATTTTTTAATTGCTAAAAATGGTTTTTATGCCAATATGTGGACTATCCAAGCAAAACAAAAAGAAGACTAATTTATTTCTAGTCTTTTTTAAAGTTTTATTGTAGAAAAGGGCCTAAGGTCTTGACTCATGTATCATTTTTCGCCATTAGGGCATAGTTAAGTCAATGTTATTGTTGCCACGCACTTTTTAAGTGCCGGCTTTTATTACCTGAGGATAAACATAATGTCTCGCCGTTGCCACATCACAGGCAAAGGCGTGTTGACAGGAAACAATGTCAGTCACGCCAATAATAAAAATCGCCGTCGTTTCTTGCCAAATTTGCAAGATTATTCCCTTTTGTCTGATATCTTAGGACAACGTATTCATTTGCGTGCTACCAATCATGGACTACGTACCGTAGAACACAATGGGGGTCTGGATAAGTTTCTACTCAGCACTCCGAATCGCAAGCTAACCGAAGAAGCGATGGTTATTAAACGTCGTATTCTGCAAGCGCAAGCAAAAAAGCAAGCTACTACTACCTAATTTATCAAAGCACGCTGTTAGTCCTATTGGACCCTCTTTCATAATCTTAAAGAGGGTGTTTTGCATGGTATCGAATTTAGTTTCGATATGCTATAATTCTATTCCTTTTTCTTCATATTTTCTTCGTTTGTGGAGGTTACCCCTTTGTCCGCCCAATCTGAGCTTTCAAAAATTCGTAATATAGGTATAACTGCACATATTGATGCAGGTAAAACAACAACAACCGAACGGATTCTGTACTATACTGGTGTTTCCCACAAGATTGGTGAGGTTCACGAGGGAAACACTACAACCGATTATATGGATCAAGAACGGGAACGAGGTATTACCATTACCTCTGCCGCTGTGACGTGCGAATGGAAAAACCATCGCATCAATATTATCGATACCCCTGGTCACATTGATTTCAATATTGAAGTGAATCGTTCGCTTCGCGTGCTTGACGGTGCTGTATTTATTATTGAAGGCGTTGCAGGGGTTCAACCCCAATCTGAGACCAATTGGCGCCTTGCGGATCGGTACAAAGTTCCCCGTATTATTTTTATTAATAAATTGGATAGAACGGGTGCGAACTTCGATTACGCTTTTAGTACCCTTAAAGAAAAACTGGACATAATTGCTATACCTTTACAATTTCCAATTGGGGCTGAAGAAAACCTCAAAGGTATTGTGGATCTTGTTGAAATGAAAGCAATTATTTGGGAAGGTGACGATCTTGGTGCTAAATACGACGTTATCGAAATTCCTGAAGAGCTAAAAGAAAAAGCTACAGAATGGCGTCAAAACCTACTTGATTCGGTATTGGCGGTTGATGATTCGGCCATGGAAGAATATTTTGATAAAGGCGATGTCTCCACAGAAGTTTTAAAGAAATGTATTAAAAAAGGTACAATTTCTGGTGAATTTCGTCCGGTTCTTTGTGGATCTTCTTTCAAAAACAAAGGGGTGCAACCTCTACTTGACGCCATTATAGACTATTTACCTGCGCCAAACGACGTCGAGGGTATACGTATTGCACCGCCAGAAGACGAAGAGATAGATGAGAATAATTTACCTATTATCCCTGTAGATCCAGAAGGTAAATTTGCTGGACTAGCGTTTAAAATTATCAATGATAAATATGGTTCACTGACTTTTGTTCGTGTTTATCGTGGTGTTCTTCGTTCAGGGGATACCGTATTTAACACTACACACGGTCATAAAGAACGTATTGGTCGTATTTTTCAAATGCATGCGGATAAGCGTTTAGAACTCAAAGAAGTGCATGCGGGTGATATCGCTGCGTTTGTTGGTTTGAAAGATACCAAAACAGGGGATACCTTAGCAGATCCCAGCGATCCTGTTGTGTTAGAGCGTATGCAATTTCCAGTACCTGTTATTGACATTTCTGTAGAACCAAAAACAAAAGAAGCGGTTGAAAAAATGACGATCGCTTTGCAAAAGCTTGCTTCAGAAGATCCTTCATTGCAATTGAAAACAGACCAAGAAACCGGTCAAACCATTCTTTCTGGAATGGGGGAACTGCATCTTGATATTATTATTGACCGTTTGAGACGTGAGTACGGGGTTGATGCGAATATTGGCGCACCTCAAGTTGCGTATCGTGAAACGATATCCCAAACCCATACCGAAATCTACACACACAAAAAGCAATCCGGTGGTGCAGGTCAATACGCTGAAGTCAAAATTATTTTCGAACCTACCAAACGGAATGAAGGAATTATATTCGAAAATAAAATTGTTGGAGGTGCCATTCCTAGGGAATATATTCCTGCAGTGGATAAAGGAATAAGAAATCAAAGTTCAACCGGTGTGCTTGCTGGATTTCCTACTGTTGACTTTAAATTTACCCTTGTGGATGGTAAATACCATGATGTTGACTCTTCAGCATTGGCGTTTGAAATTGCAGGTAAGGCTTGTTTCCGTGAAGGTATGAAAAAAGCTGGCCCTGTTATCTTAGAACCGATTATGGATGTTGAAGTGACAACACCGAATGATCACGTAGGAGACGTAGTAGGGGATTTAAATCGTCGTCGTGGGATGATCCAAAGTCAAGAAACTGCGGGAAGTACGGTCATGGTAAGGGCTTTTGTGCCTCTGAAAGAAATGTTTGGGTATATTTCTGATTTGCGCTCTATGACCAAAGGTCGTGCGTCGTTTACCATGCAGTTCCATCATTATGATCCAGTCCCTCGCAACGTAGCTGATGAAATTATTAATCACTCTGCATAAAAACAACGCAACTGCTTAGTTAAAAACCGTATACAATTTCTTGTATACGGTTTTTTATACTTCGTCAGGATTACAGCGTATTTAAAAAATTTTTATACAGAAAGATACCAATCATATATTTAACGATGAGTTTGTTCATTAT
>NZ_CAWUGZ010000041.1:0-18557 GCF_963921845.1 Commensalibacter sp. Nvir
GCTTAATACTGCTTAATAATAATTAATAATCTGTTATGATTACAATCATCGTTATTTTTAATCACTATAATTATTGCACTTGGATACTGTAGATTAATGTATGAAATTGAAATATTATCACTCCTATTTGATTCTGATTGGTATTTAGATGTGTATAAAGATGTTGCTGAAGCAAAAAGCGACCCTTTAGATCATTACCTATCGTATGGATACAAAGAAAAACGTAACCCCAATCGATATTTTGATACTAATTTTTATGCCACAGCTTACCCAGACGTAATGGCTAGCGGGCTTAACCCATTTATACATTATATTTTATATGGAGCTTCGGAAGG
Source organism: Commensalibacter sp. Nvir (assembly GCF_963921845.1). NCBI lineage: Bacteria > Pseudomonadati > Pseudomonadota > Alphaproteobacteria > Acetobacterales > Acetobacteraceae > Commensalibacter > Commensalibacter sp. Nvir. The sequence goes on from NZ_CAWUGZ010000041.1 coordinate 336, forward strand.
ACGCTTACCCCGTTCACCCCATCAAAAAACAAATACTTATGTGAGAAACTTCACAATTCGCGAAGCTAAAACAGAAAAACATGAAAACGATTTATCATTAAATTACCCACAACCATCGGTAATTGAAAATGATAAAGTCAAAATAACAAATGGCTCTTCCCTCGCAAAAACAGGTACCAAAGCCAAAAATATGAAAGATGAATTATTACACTCTGTTAAATCAACAAAAGGAAAAACACGCTTAGATACTTCTAATACAGTACCAATACGGTCCATTTCCTCCCTTAAGAAAACCAATAAAAATCTAGAACTATAACAAATTCGATCTGATCTGATTTAATTTTACTCTGTATTCCAATACATCATTTTTTTAATATAATTTTTAAAAAACGTTTTTGATAAGACGAAAAATAGGGAACTGTTTTTTTTCTTTGTAAAAATTTTAAGCCCATCGCTCTTAGTATTTTTGATTGGTAAATCTGATTAAGATAAGGGGTATGAGAATAATAAAGCCCAGCAGCTTTAATTAAATTCCCCTTCGTCTGTTGACTGTAAAGTTTTATAATCGCTGCTGCTACAGCAATATTATAACAATCGTCACGTTTTAAACGCTCATAAATGTTTTCAGTTGATTTTTTTGTAGTCCTTTTAAGTGGAGTTATCCATTTTGTATTTATTTGCATAAGACCTAAGTCTTCAGTTCCATCTTTGTTGATAGAAATTTTAGCAGTGGCACCTCCTTCTAAACGTTGTATGGCAAATAATATAGTTTTTGGTACATGATAATATGACGAAGCAATAGCTATACATGCTGCTGGGTTAATCATGATCTAAATAAACCCTTTTTGAATTTTCACACGAAATGATCCCACAAAATTTACATAGTATAGCCCTCGAGTAAAAAAAGAAATCTTTATACTCTTAAAAAAACACAGAGACTCCAGGCAATATATTTTCTCTTTAAATGTATTTCCAAAACCAAGCGAAACTTTTTAAACGCTATCACTATTTTGTTTGAATACTTTCCTATAGAAAACATCTTAATATGTACAAAGATTGAACAATTTTTTGCTACATAATTTTAAAAAATCGACATCTAGTGATAACTCAGATTGATCGCAACTAACTACAACGCAACTAGATCAAAATAAATTTTGATCGTTTAGAGGGTTCTATTTATTGATTTAAATAAAATTGCTCTTGCAAATAGGGCTCAATCGATATTTTAACAATATTAAGAAAACTTCTTTATCTTATATTTCTCACGTTATACATTGCTTTTGCTTATTAAAAACGATGACGTACTGTCAAATGCTGACCACATATTACTTAAATTCGAAGCAAATATACGTAATGTTTAACCGTTTATTTTAACTTTAATTTTTCAAAGCTCTGTATGAATTAGCTATACGATCAAGTCGTATACCAAAAACTACGAATCCTTATAAAAAAATCAAAAATCCATTGAAAAATTAATAATTAAATTTTTTAACGCATAAATTTAACACGGCTTTCAACTAACATAAAATCTTGTTAAAGAGCACTAATCCTGATAAAAAAAACACAAAATCATGTTTGTTTAACAGCTCTAAAAACTAAACTTAAAATATATTCAACTTGCTTAGCAAAGGTTTTATACTAATTTTGTAAAGCATACAGAATACGCACCCAGGAACGTATTCCTTTATGAAATGAGCGCAAATTATACTTCTCGTTTGGCGAGTGTATGCAGTCATCAGGATTAGAAAATCCGATTAAAATAGATTCAATACCGAGCTGCCTCTGAAATTCACCGACCACAGGGATGGCACTTCCACTACCTACAATGGCTGTTTCACATTCCCACTCTTCATCAAGGGCTTTCTTTACCCTTTCTATTCTAGGATTGTTTAACGAGACCATAGTTGCTGGTGCAGCACCAAAAGATTTAAATTCCACTCGACAGTCTTTAGGAACGATGGCTTGAACAAACTCTCGAAAACTATCTCTAATTTTAAATGGGTCTTGCTTACCGACTAAACGAAAAGAAATTTTTGCGGAAGCCATAGCAGGTATAATTGTTTTAAATCCCTCCTCTTGATAGCCTCCTGTAATTCCATTAACCTCAAAACTCGGACGACACCACGTCTGTTCTATAGCCCTGTAATTTTTCTCTCCAGGTGGCTGCTTTAAACCAATTGGTGTTAATAAATCATTGTCATTCTTTCCAATTTTTTGCCATAACGCGCGAACATGATCAGATATTTCAGGGACCCCTTCGTAAAAATTTTTAAGTGTTATCCGTCCTTGATCGTCTCGTAATGATGAAATAATTTGCGTCAGAATATGTATAGGATTTTGAGCGGCATTACCGTATAGTCCAGAGTGCAAATCCCTATTCGCTCCATGTATTATAATCTCTTCACTCACCAAACCTCGAACCATTGCGGTGATTGCAGCCCTAGTGGGTGTAGCCATATCGGTGTCACAAATAAACGAGACATCACAATTTAATTGCTCTTTGTAACGCGCGATAAATTCAGGGAGATGCTCCCCACCACTTTCTTCTTCACCTTCGAGTAGAACAGTAATATTGATAGGTAGTGACCGATTTTGATTAAAAATCACGCGACATGCTTCCAAAAACGTCAAAATCTGCCCTTTATCGTCGGCAGCTCCCCGTCCATGAATAATTTTTTCACCAGTTGCCGTCTCTCTGATACAGGGTTCAAAAGGATTAATTGTCCATAACGTTATTGGATCGACAGGTTGCACATCGTAATGGCCATAAAAAAGTATAGTAGGGACATTCTTGTGAACAAAAGATTGAGCAAGCACGATGGGTTGACCTTTTGTTAAGTGGCATTGTGCTTTAAAACCTATTTCTTCAAGATATTTTTTCAACCATACGGCCGCTTTCTCACACTCATTACTATACCGAGAATCTGCAGAAATACTTTGAATACGTAATAATTCGAATAGCCTTTTTAACGACGCAGGTAGCGATGTATCTACTTCTTGGAGAATTGTTTTCATTATCTTCAGCTTTCTCGATATACGGAATAGATTTATAGTTTTATAAAAGTACAACACGTTGTAAAATAATTTATTCAATATTTAATCATTTTATTTAAGGTTCTAAACAAAGAATTGAATATTCATATGCCTTTTCGCCTTATAAAAGTTAACCCCATTACTCGAAAAATCCTCGTAGTAGCCGCGTTTAACCTTATTTGTTACATTAACGTCGGTATGCCCTTTGCCGCTGTCCCTCTATATGTAAACAACCAATTGCATTTTAATTCGATTATCGCTGGCATGGCGGTATCTATGGCATATATCTCTACCTTTTTGAGCCGACCGAGTGCTGGAAAATGGATTGATACGAAAGGAGCAAAGAGTTCTGTAATTATTGGACTTCTTTCAAGTGCTGGTGGGGGTGTTTTTACGCTTATAGGGGCTTATTGCCAAGCCATACCTTATTTAGCCTTATGCCTGATTATTTTTGGACGTTTCTGCATTGGCGCTTCTGAAAGCTGGGCATCGACGGCAACAAACTTATGGAATATAGAGCGAGTAGGCATTAAAAATGCAACTTATGTCATTTCTTGGAACGGGGTCACATCGTATGGCGGTATGGCGTTGGGTGCTCCTCTAGGAATTTATTTGTCTCACTTACCAGGTTTTTGGGGCGGCTTAAACAGTATAGCTCTTCTGACAACTCTTTTTGCTTTAATTTCAGCCCTTATCACATTCACAGTACCCGGAATTCCCCCAAGGGAATGCAACAAAAGGTTACCCTTTGCCCAAGTGTTTACCCGTGTATTTCCAACAGGAACCTGCTTAGGTTTGGGAACCGTAGGATTTGGTAGTATTCAAGCTTTTATTGCGTTGTATTTCGTAGTCAATCATTGGTCTGGATCCGCTTACGCTATAAGTATTTTTGGATTTAGTTTTGTTACAATTCGATTTATCTTTAAAAATATGATTATACGCTATGGCGGCTATATCGTTGCTATTGTGTCTCTACTTTTTGAAAGCCTTGGGCTATATTTAATCGCGACCAGTCACTCTATACTCGGGAGTTACATTGGTGCCGGATTAACAGGTAGCGGGTTTTCTTTGGTTTATCCAGCCTTAGGTGTTATTGCCATTGCAAAAGTTGGCGCAGAAAACAGAGGCTCAGCCTTAGCCTGTTTTTCTTTATTTTTAGATATAGCCCTTTTTATTGCAGGACCTCTACTAGGAGCTATCCACTTCTACTTTGGTTACTATTGGTTATTTATGTGTTCCGCCCTGATAACTTTTGCCGGTGTTATCTTAGCTTTTACGCTGTATCATCAATCAAAACAACTCCTGGACGCATCATCTCCTTCAAGCTGAGGTTAACTCTATGGCTTTTTATCGATACTCTGTGACCGTTTTTTGCGGATCACGTGACGGAAATAATTTTAATTATACACTGGCTGGAAAGGAATTCGCCGCAGGCCTCGTAACCCGTAATATTCGTCTTATCTTTGGTGGCGGCAATGTGGGCATAATGGGAACCGTTTCCGATGCCGTTTTAGATTTAGGAGGCTGCGTCAAAGGAATAATTCCCAATTTTTTACAGAAAACCGAAGGGAAACACTCTCGAATAAAAGATTTAATTGTCACCGAAACTATGCATCAGCGTAAACAATTACTGTATAGAGACGCAGATGCTTTTGTCTGTTTACCAGGAGGCCTCGGTACATTTGATGAAATTTTTGAAATTATGACATGGAAGCAACTTCACCTCCATCGCAAACCTATCATCATTGCTAACGTTAACAATTGGGCAGATCCCTTTTTCGACATACTAAATTCTATTATCCATGAAGGCTTCGCACATAAATCAATCCTACAACTATGCACAAAAGCACAGAATATTGCAGAAGTCTTTTCACTTTTAGATAATCACTTTAAATCAACATAATTTGATGCAATTAATTTCTATATTGTTATAAATAAATTCAAGAAACATTAACCCTATTTGTTAATTTTGTTCACATAGCGTTTTAAACGCCAATAAGCAATACTTGCATCAAACCCTAAAGCCATTAAATCCCAACATTGAATAGGATTTGTCAAAAAACTATTTACAATTGAAAAAAAATTTAAAGTTCCTTTCTGAGAAAGCGCTATACAAGCAACAGGGGGTAAATCGCGCAGTGCAGAGTCACAGACGACTCTTAAAGCAGCAAATGGAATATTATTTTTTTGACAATATTCAGCGACAATACCGCTTTCCATATCAACAGCCAAACAAGCGGTATCTTGAAACAGCTTTTTTTTCTCAGCAGAAGATTTTATTGCTTCGTCAGAATGAAGCAGAGCACCAATTTTTACGTCAGATCGTTCTGCGCCTAATTTCAATCTTAGAAACGGGTTTGGCATATAGTCTTTTTTTTCTGTACAAATTACACTAGGTAATAAAATGGATCCAGGCTTAATTAGAGGGTCCAACCCCCCAGCAAACCCAAAAGAAACAACAGCATCAATTTGTGTTTTCAATAAACGCTCCATAGCCATTTTAGCCCCTAGATCTGTAGCCCCACTGACTTCGATCGCGGCAGGATGTAAAGCATTGGCTAACTGTGCTTCTGATTGCATGCCAACAATTACACCGATACGATGCATTAAAAACCAACCTCTATTTTACCTGTATTACTTGATTGCAAATTACGATATCTTGCAAGAGCAAATAATGGGAAAAACTGTCGATAACCGTGATACCGTAAATAAAATACTCTTGGAAAACCCACAGCGTTGTAAGGGTCTTCATCCCATTGTCCCTCTTCATCTTGTTGACTAATCAACCAAGCAATTCCTCGTTGAACAGCAAGATGTTGATGCTGGCCAGCTGCCATCAATCCAAGAAGTGCCCAAGCGGTTTGTGAGGGTAGGCTTTGATGATACTGCCCTTGTACACCCTCTTCATAAGATTCTTCACCTTCTCCCCATCCACCATCTTCTCTTTGAACGCTAATAAGCCATTCCACCGCTTTACAAATCATAGGATCTTTTCTATCGATATCAGCAGCATTTAAAGCACAAAGAACCGACCACGTTCCATAAATGTAATTTGTACCCCAGCGGCCAAACCATGCCCCTGATTTTTCCTGTTCTGCTCGAAGAAAATATAAAGCTTTATCAATAATAGGTTTGTCTTCGTCATGCCCTAACTGTGACAAAAAAGAAACACAACGCGCTGTTACATCGGCTGTTGGTGGATCCAGCAATGCGCCATGATCGGAAAAAGGAATATGATTGAGCAACATTTTATTATTATCGATGTCAAAAGCTCCCCATCCTCCGTTAGAACTTTGCATACCAATAATCCATTGTCTTGCTCTTTCGATAGACTCCTGATAATCAGGATTTCCTTGCCGATTAAGCAGCATACCAACCACGGCGGTATCATCCACATCGGGGTAATAATCATTTTCATATTGAAAAGCCCACCCTCCAGGAGCTAAATTGGGACAGTTAATTGCCCAATCCCCTTTAACATCAAGAATTTGTCGATACTTTAACCAATCCAGCCCCTTTGATAATTTATTCAGGGTTGCTTCACGGTGATGCGCGCGTACACCAGAAACTGCCTCTATAATGGCATGTCCTGTCAAGGCAGTATCCCAAATAGGGGAAACACAAGGTTGGCAGTAAGCTTCTTTATCAGAAATAACAATTAATTTTTGAACAGATGCCCACGCGATACTCGCTCGCGGGTCGTCATCTTTTACATTAAGAGCCCGATAAGCCATGACGGCATTAGCCATCGCAGGGTAAATCGCACCCAACCCATTTTCTCCGTTTAACCTCAAATCAACAAATTCCATCGCTTTATCAATCGCCATTTGTCTAAGACGTTGAGGAATAAATTTTTCAGCCGGCCTGACCACTTGATCAAGATATTTAAACAAATATCCCCATTGCGAACGAAAAGGCCCCTTAATCCATTTTTTAATTTTGTCGGGTGGCGTTAAAAAAAGCTCTTGTATATGAACATTTTTGGGATTAATAGCCTTTGGTTTTAAAGCGGCCAAAACAACGAGCGGGGCAATTACCGTACGAGACCAATAAGACATATTCCATACGGAAAAAAGAGCTTGCTTAGGCATCAACATTAATTCAACAGGCATGGCAGGTGTAGCACACCATGGCACTTCCCCAAATAAAGCCATTTGAAAACGCGTAAAGACATTGGCAGTTTCTGCCCCACCATGGGAAAGAATAGCCTCTCTGGCACGCTTCATATGAGGCGCATCACAGTTGTCACCAATCGCTTTTAATGCAAAATAGGCTTTTACCGAAGCAGAGATATCAAATTTACCATCGTAATATAAAGGCCAACCGCCATGGTCCCCCTGTATTCTTCTTAAATACACACCTATTTTTTGTTCCAAATCCTCATCTATACGATCGAGAAAGTGCTCTAATAAAATATACTCGGCAGGTATTGTTGCATCCGCTTCTAGTTCAAAAACCCAATGTCCGTCTTTATGCTGACGACTAATAAGAAAATTTTGTGCTTGGAAAATGGCATCATCTAATGTTTCAATTACCTTATTTTTTAAGGGAACACTACGGCCTGTCATGATCGAATATTTCCTTTAACCTTTAATAAACACCAAGCATAATCATAAAACAATTTTTTAATACGCATTCAATAACACGTTGTAAGAATAGTGCCTATGTTAACTTAAACAAGAAACAGCTTGCGCTGCACTCCAACCAGAACGCATTGCCCCTTCTATTGTTGAAGGCAATCCGGTCTCGGTCCAATCCCCTGCTAAAAATAAATTTTTTAAAGGCGTATAACACGATGATCTCAGTTTTAGCTGCTCATTAGAAGCCAAGAAACTAGCTCTCTTTTCCCACAACAACCGGTGCGGCGGCACAATCTCTGGTAAATTACTATCAACAATTGGATTCAAAACGAATTGTACTTCTTTCCATATTAAGTTAATTAAATTCTCTGTTGAACACCCTGTTAACCGATTAGCAGCGCTAACCGTTACGGAAATAACGCCCGCTTTGATAAATATCCACTCACTTATTCCACCTATAACACCAATGAATCGAGCTCGGTTAACGCTACCTTTCGTATTTAACTTAAAATCAACAGCATAATGTATATTGAGAATACTTTCGAATTGGTTGGGTATTTTAATTTCTCGAGCAATAGGAAATAGTAATTGTGTTAAGGCATAGGGATGGATAGCAAGAATAACTTTGTCCTTTTGACCTAATTCAACTTTTCCACGACTCGTTATAAAATAATCAATGCGATCGTCATTAACGTGTAATTCCACCAATCGAGATTGAGTATAAGCTTGCCCCCCTTGTACTTTTATAAGAGATAATGCCGGGTAAACAAAAGTTTCAGACAATCCCTCTCTGGCCAAATACGGTATGCATTTCATTCCACCTTTTGCCAAAGACTGCTTTATAACTGAGCTAAGTAGTATAGCACTTGCCCTTTCGTTGGTCGTATTTAAAACCGAAATAGAAAAAGGCCATAACAATCGTCGCGATAACTGACCTTCGACCAAGCAATCTGCAACCGTATCTTTATCACTGGCTTTTAACAAATGATAAAAAGAAATTAATTCTTTTAAACGATAATCAGGAACATTAGATTTGGAAGAAAACAACCACCAAGGTATTTTCCCTTTAGATAAACAAATATTCCAACGCTTATTCTCTTCCAAGTCAATGAATGGAAAAAAGGGCTTGCCCGAGCTAATTAATTGATCTTCTGAATTTAAAGTTTGTAAATACTTAAATACCGTTTCATTACTGGATAAAATAAGATGCGTGCCATTGTCTATTAAACGCTGTAAAGCAGGATCATAAAAGGATCTTGCTCTTCCACCGAATACCCGACTGCCTTCATGTAAATTAATTTGCAATTCTTGTTGATGAGAAAGAAAAACAGCAGACGATAATCCTGCTAATCCTCCGCCTATAATATGGATATGACTTTTAACCATGTCCTTACTTAACTTTTCTTAAGCTGAAATACACTAAATGATAAACTAAATAAAGCCAACACCAATTTTTCAACTTTTGAAAGAGAGACCTTCTTGAAAGGAGGGCGCCAACCCAGCCTTTTTTGTTTAAAAAGCAAAAATTGATACGAAACAGCCATAATCCTAGCAGGGAAAATTGCTTTGGGATCGCAAAATGAAATCGCCTTTTTAGCCTGTCGGAAATGATCTTGGGCTCGATAATATACAATATTAGCCACTTCGTGAATAAGAGGAGAACACACACAAGCATTAGGATCCAAAGGAAGATGGAACCGTTTCAAAAGCTCTTTCGGTAAATACAAACGCCCATGAAGAGCATCTTCTTCAATATCTCGTAAAATATTCGTTAGTTGTAATGCACGGCCGAGATGATACGCAACATTTTGAGCTGCTTTAGAGCTATCTCCAAATATACGGACCGCTAATCTTCCAACAGCAGAAGCAACTCGATCGCAATATAAATCAAGCGTGACTTCATTCGGTGCAACAATAGGGTTATCGATATCCATTTCCATGCCATCAATAATATCTATGAAATCCTTTTGCTGAAGATCATAACGACGAATGGCATTTTGCAATACACGTTCTACAGAGTCGGCGGCTTTTCCTTCATATAGCCGAGCTATCCGTTCACGCCAATTTTGTAAAAGACGATGTTTATCAACACTATCTCCACCTTCATCAGCAATATCGTCAACATTGCGACAAAAACTATATAAGGCATACATACTATAACGACATTCAGGAGCTAAAACTTGCATGCCTGCAACAAAAGATGTCTTTGAGCCACGGACAATTGCTTCGACATAACTCAGATCAAACTCGCTACATCCCATAATCTGTGCAGTTTCAGTTAAGAGTTTACGCATAGTTTAATAGATTCCCTAAGTTTGAAAAATGAATTAAAATAACGAAAATTTTAATAGCCCGTTTACAAAAAATGATCAATTGAGCTTATTATTTTTATAAGTCACTGTTTTAAAAAGCAATCTTAAATATTTTAGAAAAACTGTGCAAACGCTTTAAGTATTGACGACGCGATATCTTTTTTTCCAAGTTTCACGCGCGCTGATAATGGATCTTGTTCTCTCAAATTTTTGGCTAATTTTTGAGATAAAAAAACGATAATAGCACTTTCTAATTTCAATCGTCTGTCTTTGATTAACTTAGGTAAATATTCAGCCTCATGATTGAAAACATCAACATAATCAAGCAGCTTATCAAAAACTTTCCTTAAAAGCGGACTCGTTGTGGATTTTCTTAATGCCTGAACATGTATCTCTTTATTTTCAAGCATATCTAGAGGAATATAACAGCGATCAAGCTCTATTAAATCATTTTTACAATCTTGAAGATGATTTAAAATTTGTAAAGCTGTACATAATGCATTGGAAGCATGTATTGCCTGATGTTCTTCTTGATGCAACGTTAATAAAAAATGTCCAACAGGATTAGCTGAATACTGACAGTAAGTTGCAAGTTCTTCAAAGCTAGAATATCTGTTTTTGACAGCATCTTGACGAAAAGCAATGAGTAGATCGGTTGCCGTATTAAAAGGTATATTCATTTCAATTAAAGTATTTCGCAAGTACCGCGCTGTCAAAATATCTGAACGATCTGGTGCAGGTTCATCATGGCATAAAACCGCTTCCATACCTTTTAGTCGCTTAATTTTTTGCTCTGCACTTAGAACATTACTATCCGCTATATCATCAATAACACGGGCAAAATTATAGTAAGCTTTAACGTGCGGGCGAAATTTCCGTTTAATTACCAATGAACCAACTGGAAAATTTTCATCTTTGGCCTTTTTCCCTGAAGAAACATCTTGCATTCCCCAAATTGACGCATCGTATAAAAAGGATGTTTCCAATACGGTCATTGTTTTTATTGATCCTCATATGTTTCAAAAGAGGTTTGATCACAATAGAGTTTTTGGCGGTGTTGCTTTTCAGACACTGAATTTGCATATGTACGCCCTTTCCAGACCATACCTTTACCACAAAAATAATTAATTGCCGAACCCAGGGTCGCCAAAAGATAAAATGCGGCAATAAAAGGCAAAACAAAGATCCATAAATAAGATCGATTAAAGCGGGATAAAGTTGGGACAAATGTAATAATTGACATAATATAAGTGGCTAAAGACAATTTTTCTGTAAGATCAGTGGTAATAAATATACAAAGAAAAGGAGTAAACCACATTAAGGACATAAGCATTATCGTAAGGAGCAACAAAATACGAGAATAACCTAACTGGACATAGGCTGTTCGAGTGATCATATTCCAAATATCTTGAATTTGACAGTAAGATCTCAAAGAAGTCGCTAACAAACTGTGGCCAAGATAAATGGATCCACTTTTTTTCTTGACCAATGCTGCTAGCGTTACATCATCGATCAAGGCCGACTTCAAAGCCGAAATTCCGCCAATCTTTTTAAGAGCGCTGCAACGAATTAATACAGTACCTCCTGCGCCAGCGGCTACACGAGAAGATGGGTTATTTACTTTTTTAAAGGGATAAAGCATACAAAAAAAATAAACAAAAGCTGGAATAAAAGCTTTTTCGAATAAAGATTGACATCTTAACCGAACCATTTCAGATACTTGGTCTAAATTTTCATTCAATGCCTTATCTACTAGGGTTGTAAGATGTGAAGGGCTATGGAAAATATCCGCGTCCGTAAAAAAATAAAAATCGTCTTGTAATTTTTCTTTACTTTTCAAATAGGTCATACCTTGAGATAAAGCCCATAATTTTCCACTCCATCCTTCTGGTCGTGCGAAAGATTCTATAAGAGTTAAACGATTTTTTAAATTATCCGACAATGTTTTTTGAATATTTTTTACGATTTCTGCCGTATTGTCGGAACTCGCGTCATTAACCACCAAAATTTGAAAATAGCCTGGGTAATCTTGCTGAATCAAAGAACGAGAGACCTCTCCTATAGTCTGAGCCTCGTTTCTTGCGGGAACAATGACATAAACATTGGGCCAATTTTTCCGCTTACTTTGTTTTCGAGAATCAATTGGATATAAAAAAGGCCCTTTACTCCAAAAACGTCCATGAAAAAAACATAACCATAACCATATCGCAAACGATAGTACAGACAAAACAATCATAACCATATTTAGATAATTTAGCTAAACCAAATCATCTATCCTAATTTATTAACTTCAGTTTAGATTTCATAATTTTGAAAAATACGTTTTTAATAAGTATAATTTCACTACTTATTAATCTATTCTTAACCTTTGTATCAACTTTTAATATTTCATCCAATAAATTAATGATTTTTTTGAAACCAGTTTACTGCATCTTGTATTGCTTCTCGCGCTGGTCTAAAATGATATCCAAGTTCTTTTTGAGCTTTAGCAGATGAAAAAAACATTTTTTTATAAGACATCATAAGCATTTCACGTGTAACGCGTGGCTGAATACGAAAATACTTAGCGAGCCATTCCGAAACAATGGCGGCTGGCCAAATTATTTTTTGGTTTAAACGTAATAAAGGCGGTTTAACATTTGCTACACGGGCAACAGCGGCGAAAAATTCGGCTAAAAGCATATCTTCACCCCCTAAAATATACTTTTCTCCGACCACTCCATGTTCTAGAGCCAATATATGGCCTTCTGCCACGTCATCCACATGCACAATATTTAACCCCGTATCAACGTAAGCTGGCATTTTGCCAGAAATACAATCAACAATCATTTGCCCAGTGGGCGTAGGTTTTATATCTCTAGGACCAATAGGTGTTGAAGGGTTAACAATCACAGCAGGAAGATGTTCTTCTTTAATAAGTTTTAAAACGTTTTGTTCTGCTTGATATTTCGATTGTTTATAAGCACCTATAATAGTATGAATAGGGGTCTCTTCATCCGCTATGCTTCCGTCGCCTAATAGACCTAGGGCAGCAACGGAAGAACAATAAACAATTTTACGAATTCCTGCTTGTTGTGCCAAAACCATAAGTGACTTAGTACCCTTAACATTGGTTTGGATCATACGATCCACATCGGGTACCCACAATCGATAATCTGCAGCAATATGAAAAAGATAAATACAATCATTCAGTGCTTTAACATAGGTCTCTGGTTGTAAAAGATCTCCTTCAACATACTCAAGATCCAATCCATTTAAATTTCGCTTATCACTATTGGGACGAACTAGTACTTTAAGAGAGTATCCTTTTTTGAGCAGCTGGCGCACAACAGCTGAACCAACAAATCCTGTAGCGCCAGTTATAAATGTTTTAACAACCATTTTTTCTCTCATTACTTTAGTGATAAAATTCTTTTTTACATTTGCTTGATAAACTTACAACTTGCATTGTCGTTATAATTAGTTCTAATAACTATTTGATTCACAAGACAAGTAATAAATTTCGAGTAAGATTGAATAAGCAGGTTAATTTGAAAAGAATTTCCATTCTCCTATTTTTAATTGGATTAGGCGTCACGATTGCTGGTGTTGCTTGGATCGGAGCGGACAGTATCTTTAAATCTGTTTTCTCTATCGGTTTAAACCATTTGTTGTTACTAACCTTATGGCAAATTTTTGTCATTGCTTTACTCAGTACTGCTTGGCGTTCTATTTGTCCTGAATTAGGGTTGTTACGTTTATTTTGGGCCAGAACCTTAAGAGAAGCCGCCGCAACCTGTTTACCTTTTTCGCAAATCGGGGGAATCTTACTTGGTGTTAGAGCCGTTTGCTTTAAAGAATACCGATTTATAGATAATCCTGAAAACCTTTCTATAGCCCAAGGAATAAGCTCTAACATTGTTGATGTCACAACAGAAACTCTTGGTCAGGCACTCTTTACCCTGATCGGCATTTTTATTTTTGTTTCAGGTGGCTACCATATCAATCTGCAAGAAATTAATATTTTTGGAAATTACGTTAATTTAAAGTGGATAATTTTTATCGGCAGTATTTTTCTTGCTGCAGCTCTTGTTCCTCTAATCTGGACACAAAGACAAGGATGTATAATTTTCCAAAAAATTTTTCGTTGGTTAAGCGCTCATATTGCTCAACAATGGAGCGGAAAATTAGCGGCTAATGCCGACTTGTTGCAAAAATCTCTCGATCAGATTTGGTCAAGACCACAACGCGTGATACGAAGTTGTTTAATACATTTTCTTTGCTGGGTAATGAGCGCTTTAGGAACTTGGGCTTGCTATATTTTTTTGGGCGCTCATATAAATATTTTAGAAGCTATAACAATTGAGGCATTAGTATGTGTCACCCTTTCCATAGGTTTTTTAATACCCGCTAGTATTGGCATCCAAGAGGGTGCTTATGTCATTTTGGGTACTATTTTTGGTATTGACCCCCATCTATCTTTTGGTTTGTCGATTTTAAGAAGAGCAAGAGATATAATTATTGGGGTTCCGGCCCTAGCCATATGGCAAGTAACTGAAATACGATATTTGCATAAATATAGACAAAACAAATGACAAATTTAATTAATGATCTGTATAGCTTTTAATAAAATGTATTAAAATTGAAAAAAAAATGAGCACACCGTTATTTAATCACATTACTATCATAGGCCCAGGCCTCATCGGATCCTCGATTCTTAGACGCATTCAAAAAGATCGTTCAATTGCGAAAACAAGTACTGCCTATGACATTGACCCAAAAGTTTGTGATAGAGTTAGAGTATTAAAAATAGCAGACCAAGTTGTTAATGATCCTGAAGAAGCTGTCCAAACTGCTGATTGTGTTGTTCTTTCCGTCCCTGTAGGTGCTATGGGTAGCGTAACTAAGGAAATAACTCCTTACATGAAAAAAGGTTCCATACTAATTGACACGGGTTCAACCAAAGCTTCAGTAATTAATGCTATAAAACCTTATCTTACAGAAAATATGACTTACGTACCCTCTCATCCCATGGCTGGAACAGAATTTTCTGGCCCAGACGCAGGGTATGATACTTTATTTGAAAACCATTGGTGCTTATTGACCCCAACCGAAGATTCAACACCCGAAAGTATCGAAAAAATTACTAAATTTTGGCAGATGATGGGAGCAAATATACGATGTTTAGAAGTCAAGCATCACGACAAAGTTTGTGCTATTATTAGCCATTTGCCTCATTTGTTAGCCTTTACAATTTGTAATACGGTAAATCACCTTTCTGAAGAAACGCGCACAGAGGTTTTAGATTATGCGGCACCCAGTTTCAGAGATTTCACCAGAATTGCTTCTTCCGATCCAACAATGTGGAGAGACGTATTTATTAATAACCGCAAAGCTTTATTAGAAATGCTCGCACGATTTACTGAAGATACTCAAGCGATGGCTAAAGCTATTCGCTGGCAAGATGGAGAATATATTACTGATACTATTGTACAAGCACGAAAAATTCGTAAATCTATCGTTGACGATAAATAATTTTACCTTTTACTTGATTAGCGCAGGTGAATTTAATTAAATTCAAGCGTTTCATATCAGTTCTATTAAAGCAATAAGATATTTATTTTAATAGTAAACAAAAATCAGAATTTAAAAAATGTAATTTTTATAATTAATGTACCTTCGTTACTGAAATTTATTTAATTTTGATAGTATTAGTTTTATTTTAAGTCATCGAAGAATTGTAATACTTTTGTATTTTTATAAAAATCCAAGACAATCTATTGAGATAATAATAAAATTTAATAAATGAAACTATTATTATATAGAGTATAAAAGCTATAAAGAATAAAAGTTTTTTATACGTTTATCTGCATGAATCGGTTTTTATTTAAAAAATGAAATTTAAAACTATTTTTGCTGATATTATTACATAATAATGTATGATAATTGTACTTATCCAAATAAAACTTAGCCATTTTTTAACATAAGATTATTGAAAAATCTTCTCATAATTATATACCGGCAGGGACTTCACTTTTCACATTTTTATACCCCTTGTTAATGCTAACTTTTGTAAAATCGGGCAACGTCTGGGCATCTTTTTCACTTTTCATTGGCATTTGTAGATCCATATAGCCACATGAGTGATTTAGCTATTTTTATTTTAAAGAACAATAATTTCGTTAAACTGTTAAAAACACAAGACGTTAAAAGTAGATTTGCTCAGCCTTTAAGATTTTCTCATTCTTGTTTTCATTATTGAATTTTTCTGTTAATACTTTTTTAAAACCAATAGACTAATACTGCTAACTAAATATTACCAAAGAAAAAGTAAGTAAAATACTTACAATGGGAAGAGTTCTAATTTTTATAAATTTTTTATATATCAACTAATTTTGTATCGAAATTACCATTTCAATACATATTTTTTTACTCTTAAAACTCATACTAAATAAAGATTTTTTTACTTTTAGGAAAAATATTGACCACCTAATAGTTTGTGCCATATTTCATTGTACGTTTATGTAATATCCATTGCACTATTTATGTTTTACTATGTTTATTTAATGCACAAAAAACAAATAAAAGTATAAATAAATACTAATTAAAACCTAATCTATATTTGTTTGTTAGAGAGAAATTAATTTTTAAGATTAGAACATAAAAATTTTTTGATTTTACAATTAAAAACGTCAATATTTAAAAATTAATATTACAAAGGTTCGCTATGACAAAACCCAAAGTCCCTAAACTACTCGATATTAAGCAACTTAGTGATAGTTTTAATTGGGACAAAAGTTATTTGGGAAAACGTGAAAAGTGGCCTCACGATTTAGAAACGCTTTTTTCTCTCATTTTAAACACGCCCACTCCTATGATCATTTACTGGGGTACTCACTATGTGGCCTTATATAATGATGCCTACGCTTCTCTTATTGGATCAAAACATCCAGCCTTATTAGGCAGACCTTTTCACCAAATTTGGCCCGAACGAAAAGCACATTTTGATAAAATTGCAAACGCCATATACAGACAAGAAACTATAAAATATGTTTCAAAATATAAAATTCCCGGGAAAAACACTAACAATGCTTTACAACAGTTGGAGGTAACTTTTAGCCCAATCTATAATTCGAACGAAGAAATACAAGGTTTGTTTAGTATCGTTATTGAAACCCCAAAATATCTCACGCATTTTCAAAAAACTACTGAACAATTTATCGGCGGGCTTGCACATGATTTTAACAATTTATTAGGAGGTATTGTTGGAAATCTTGAATTAATGAAAATGCGTATTCAACAAAATAAAATAGATACAATTGATCGTTATATTCAAGCAGCTCAAGAAGCAACCTCTCACGCCTCAGCTATTACGCATCAGTTACTTTCTTTTTCTCGTAGACAAACGTTGGTCTCACAAATTATAGAGCCAAACCAAATTATTTTATCCCTTCAGCAAAATTTCAACACTTTAATCCATTCACATCTTAAACATTCCATTGATTTCCAAATTAATTTAGATCCCTCTATCTGGTGTATTTTTTGCAACGCAGAACAATTCAAAAATGCCATTTTAAATATTTTTACCAACGCATGCGAAGCCATAAACCCTATAAATGGTCGTATTACTATTTCCACTAAAAATACGACCGTTACTATAAGCCATCCTGTAAGAACCCATTTAAAACCAAATGATTATATTATTATAACAATAGAAGACAATGGTGATGGAATGACGGAAGAAATCTTGAACCATGCCGTTGACCCCTTTTTTACCACGAAACCATTAGGGAAAAGAGCGGGATTAGGACTCTCAATGGCCTACGGCTTTGCCAAACAATCTAGTGGAGATTTACTGATAGATTCAGTTCAAAATCATGGCACGTGTATTAGTCTTTTTCTTCCTAAATATAGACAATCTATGTTAACTGAAAAAAAAATCAGTTATGAATTTAACAATAATAAGCAAGTTTCTCTTATCGTATCAAAAGACAACCATTTATGTACTTGGTTGAGCGAAAATTTAGAAGATTTAGGCTATACGATAATAGTCGCTCAAACAAAACACGAAGCAATAACTTTTTTGAAAGTGAATCCAAACATAAAATTTATTATTATTGATGCGGAGCTGATTACAAAAGCTGACACAATTTTGATTGATAAACTTTTCTTAAAAAATCCTTTATTACCTATAATTTTTGTTACAGGACATAATAACATCACCGTTTATCTAAAAAAGGTTTTTGATAAAACTCATTTTATTATACGAAAACCTCTCAGTTACTCTTTATTGGCAAACCATATTAGAACCATAGAAA
>NZ_CAWUGZ010000042.1:0-18821 GCF_963921845.1 Commensalibacter sp. Nvir
TAGACCCATCTTATGCATGGATATAAAATGTTGCGAAAGGATAGTGTATGACATGTTCGTTTAAATCTAATAGTTTTTCGAGATAGTCAGTCGAAGGCAAAGGCAAAGGAAATCCAATAGGAACGTTAACGTCAATATATGAGATTAACTTTTTTCCTGAGTCCATTAATCAGTTCTGCGAAAAAAACGAATCTTTCAAAAAGCGTATTGTATCAGATAATTAAAATGGATGTAGGCAAGAGTAGAATTGATAAGTAATTTTAAATTATAGGAAATGTATCCAAGTTTAATTGAATAGGGGTATCAGTGGAGATATCTTTTTTTAAATAAAAGATATTTTGTCTTTGAAAATAAGACCTTATGAAAAACTAATGGCTGGGGTGGGAGGATTCGAACCTCCGCATGGCGGAATCAAAATCCGCTGCCTTACCGCTTGGCTACACCCCAAAAAACTATCACGAAGCATCTTTTAAAGGACTTATCCCTTTACGTAAAGAAGAAAATTAAAAAACTACGATTTATTTTCGTTAGTAAGTAGATGCGTTTCCTTTTCATATTCTTGACAGGGAGAATTACTAAAAGATTTTTGTCTTACGACAACATAAGGCGCTAATTTTCCAGCTTTTGTTATGGTTTTGTCAAGAGAAGCCATTGTTCTTGATAAATCATGAGTTGTATCCTTTAACCATGTTTTAAAAGCTACAGTCCATATTGCTGTTAATCCTTCTATACATACAAACCCTTTAAACCCCATCGTATTAATACGAGCAGATTCAGCTATCCATTTCATACTTCGTTGGGTTCCAAATCCTATAAGTAAAGCAAGACTAGGGTGTGATGGCAATAATTTTACAATAGAAATATATCCTTCACGATATTGTTGCAGAATGTCGAAGCGATTCATCATGGCATCAAATAAATATTCTGGTAAACGTTGCCCCTGATATGGCTGTTCCATGGTGTTTTTGTCTACTAATTGATTTAAGTAGATCAATAAACAAATTTTAAAAGGAAAATTTTTCCGCACTTGATACACAGGTAAGTGAACGTATTCCGCTATCTGAACCAGTGTAGTATTGTCCCATCCTTTTTTAGCAAATAGAAGCATACCCTGTTGAAGTATTTTTTTATTAATTTCTTTATTTCGCATAGTTTATTACCTATTAAAACTATTCGTTATGTAGAGCACTTATACTATACATAACAAATCGACTAAGAAATCATTTCTTTTGAACGGTTGATAGCGGCTTGTAATGCCCTTGCTAATGAATCTGGCCATTCATGGGGATCATTAAGAATTTCAATAGCTTTTTCAGTAATACCCTGCGGGGTAGTAACTGTTTTCCGTAAGGTCTCAGCTTCTTCTGTTGAATGTGCCAATAACGCAGCAGAACCAATGACTGTTTGGCGTGCTAAGATTTTAGCAAGATTTTCTGGTAATCCTTTTTGTGTACTTATATTTTGTAAAAGTTCAGTTAAAAGAAAGATATAGGCAGGTCCACAGCCTGAAATAGCAGTAGCAAGGTCTATCTTTTCTTCCGAATCAAGCCATATAATTTTGCCTATTGCTTCAAACAAATGAGTGACAGTTTGCTTTTGGATAGGTTGAACAAAGTTATTTGCAACAGCAATGGTCATACCTAATGTTAGTTCTGAAGCTATATTGGGTACAGCACGTATAAGTGAAGTTGTGGGAGGTAATTGTTTTTGCAACCAAGAAAGCGTTTTGCCTCCTAAAATAGAGATAACTATAGAATTTTTGATCCAAGGTTTAATTAAAGAAATATTTTCTTTAGCTTGTTGGGGTTTTGTGGCTAATAAAATAATATCAGGCTGAAATTTTAAAGGGATGTCGTTTATAGCCTCAACTTGTATGTGGGGATGAGGTAGGGTTAGAGGGTAACGATGAACGATCACGGAAGGAGCAAGCTTTTGATTTAACCAGCCATTTAGCATAGCGCGTCCTATATGACCACAACCAACAAGTAGAATTGAAGGAAGCTTGTACATTGCATTCACTCTTTCATTGAAGATATAAAATGTTTTAATACCATTAAATTTGCTTTTTCTGTGGTAAGAGAGCAATTTTTTTCAACGTTAAATTCTGCCAAAAAAACTGTGAATGGAAGGAAAAACTTGTTTTTTTAGTAGGTTAACTTTTTTGATAGTTCGTTTACCAAGCAGATTTTTTTTATAAAGCTGAGACTGCATTAATTATATGTTTTGTATTTTTTAAAAGTTCAAAAGGTTATTTAACTAAGTAAGTAGATTTAGAAGATACAAAAGGATCTGCGACGCAAATAATCCTAACAGTAATTTATAGGATTTTTCTGAAATTTTTTAATTTGCTCAGGATTCGTCGCAAGTATCTTCTGTTATAATAAAAAATTGAGTATGTATAATTTTTTATTAGTAAAGACTTTACCCTATTAGAGGTTTTTATTCTTTTCAAGTTGGCTAAGACGTTCTTCAAGTTTTTTGACGTGTTCCTCAAGTTTTTCTTGCGCACTTCTTGTACGGCTTGACATTTCAGAAACGATATCAAATTCTTCTCTTCTAACAAGATGTAGGGTTGAAAGAATTTCGTCAACTCTACCCCGAATGACTGAGGCAATTTCTTCTTTGATACCGTTTAGAACAGAAAATGCACTTCCAGCAGTTTTAGAGGCATCTTCAAAAATTTTGTGACGATCAGGCATGCGTGTATCTTTCAAATAATTATAATTTGTAATGGACTAGAATAAATTAGTATAGCTGAGTATCATCTTTTATACTACATTTACCAAGCTTTACTTAAATAGTCATGATTGAGAAAAAATGATCATTATTACAGGTGCTTTAGGATTCATTGGCTCTTGCTTGCAAGCTAAACTTTATGAATTAAAAGAAGAAACCGTAGTGGTTGATTGGTTTGGCGATAAAGGAAAATGGCGTAATGTTGCCAAACACGTACCTACCCAAATTGTCAAACCAGAAAATCTAGAATGTTTTCTTAGCCAAGTAAAAAATGTTACTGCGATAGTGCATTTAGGAGCAATTAGCGAAACGACGGCACATGATGGTGATCTTGTATGGCAAACCAATGTGGAATTGTCTTTTTATTTGTGGCAATGGTGCGCCAAAAAACAAGTTCGTTTTATTTACGCTTCTTCGGCTGCAACTTATGGCGGTGTAAGTGGATTAAGTGCATTTAATGATGATCCCAGTTTAATTAAAACCCTATCTCCTTTAAATTTGTATGGATGGTCAAAACATGTTTTTGATTTAAAAGTACTGCAGGAAACAAAGAAAAATAGGCTTATACCTCCGCAGTGGGTTGGCTTGAAGTTTTTTAACGTTTATGGCCCAAATGAATACCATAAAGGAAAAATGATTTCCGTTATTAAAGTTAAATTCGACGAGATAAAAAAAGGCATAGCACCCAAACTTTTTAAATCCGATTGTAAAAGTTTAGCTGATGGTGCTCAAGCACGAGATTTTATATGGGTGGGAGATATCGTTGATATTTTATTGTGGATTTTAGAAAATCCAAAAGTTAACGGAATTTATAATTGTGGTACGGGTATTGCCCGAACATATCTAGATTTGGCTTATGCTGTTTGTGACGCGGTAGGTATGGAAAGACAAGTCGAATTTATTGATATGCCTCAATCTCTTAAAGGTCAATACCAATATTTTACTCAAGCAAACATGAGTAGGTTAGAAACTATTGGCTATCGAAAACCTTTTACATCGTTGGAAAATGGGATAGGGACATACATACAAAATTATTTACTACAATCGGATCCTTATCTTTAAACGTTTTGAGTCATCATTATTAAGCGAAATGGTGTTTTATGTCCGCTCCTCTTAAGTTTCCTGATTTCGACCCTATTATGGTGCATATAGGACCGTTATCTATACGTTGGTATGCCATTGCGTATATTATGGCACTTGTTTTCGGTTGGCTAATTGTCAAACGATTAGTTAGACGTAACCCCGTGGTAGCAACAACGCTACAAGTAGATGATTTTTTAACATGGGCAACTTTGGGGGTTATTTTAGGTGGACGTCTGGGATATGTGTTGTTCTATCAACCCGAATTTTATTTAGCTCATCCTCTGCAAATTTTTCAGGTCTGGCACGGCGGTATGTCGTTTCACGGTGGAGCTTTGGGTGTTATTATTGCTTTAATCTGTTTTTCTTACAAAAATGGGTTAAGCTTTTTAGGGTTTTCGGATCGTGTCGTTGTGGTGGTGCCATTAGGCCTTGGTTTAGGGCGGCTAGCAAATTTCATCAATGGAGAATTAGTTGGACGGTTGGCACCAGATTGGCTGCCATGGAGAATGGTTTATTCAACTGTTCAAGGGGCTAGGCATCCTTCAGAACTATATGAATGTTTTTTAGAAGGTATTGTTTTATTTTTTATAATGTACCTGTTGTCGTGTCGCCTTTCAATTCGGTCAAGGCCAGGTTTGCTTTCAGGCTGTTTTTTGTTGGGATACGCATTGGCGCGCAGTTTTTGCGAATTATTTCGTGAGCCAGATGATTTTTTAGGCTACTTGGTTTTCCATCTTACTATGGGGCAGATACTATGTATACCAATGGCCCTTGCAGGAATATATTTTATCGTTCAGTCTTATTATTTACCAAAATTAACGAATCTTGAAATAAATAATGACGGATAAGCATTTGTTAAGACTTGATGCGTTTATGTCTCAGGCAAATAGTCTCTATTATGCAAAAAAAGACCCTTTTTCTGATTTTACGACAGCGCCTGAAATTTCACAGGTATTTGGTGAATTAATTGCGGCTTGGGTAATTGCCGTATGGCAGATGATGCCATCAGACAGTGCAGTTGCTTTGGTTGAAATGGGGCCAGGTAGAGGAACCTTCATGTCGGATATATTGAGGGTTATAAAAAAGTGCT
Source organism: Commensalibacter sp. Nvir (assembly GCF_963921845.1). Taxonomy (NCBI): domain Bacteria; kingdom Pseudomonadati; phylum Pseudomonadota; class Alphaproteobacteria; order Acetobacterales; family Acetobacteraceae; genus Commensalibacter; species Commensalibacter sp. Nvir. The sequence continues at coordinate 4,910 of NZ_CAWUGZ010000042.1, forward strand.
GCCCTTCTTTTTATAAAAATTGCAATGTTTTTTTTATTGAAACGTCGCCTCGTTTAAGAAAAATTCAGCAACATAATCTTATGCAAAATCATTCTGTTCAGATGGATTGGTTTAATTCTTTCAGTGATATTCCTAGTCAGCCTATTATTTTATTTGCTAATGAATTTCTTGATGCCTTGCCTATTAGACAATTTATTAAGAGATCAGCGGGTCAATGGGCTGAGCGCTATGTAAAACAAAAACAGTTTGTTGCCAAACCGGTGGAGGATTTGCCTAATTCTCCAGTATTCAAACGTGCTATTCAAAAAGGCAATATTGTAGAGGTATCAGAGAATTCTCAAAATATCATAGATGAAATTTCTCGATTTTTATGCGCTAATTTTGGAGCCGCTCTTTTTATGGATTACGGTTATTGTCAGCCTTTATGGGGGGATACGCTTCAGGCGATTTATAAAGGCGAAAAGACGTTTCCGTTAGCTTTTTTCGGTAAGGCAGATTTAACATCTCATGTTGATTTTTTGACTCTAGGAACTATTGCCGTAAAGGCAGGGGCTAAATTGCATCCCTTCTTGACTCAAGGCGATTTTCTTCAGAGGCTCGGCATAATGTATCGATTAGAGGCCTTGTCTTCCCATTGTTCTACTGAACAAAAACAATCTCTTTTACAGGATGTTCGTCGTCTTATAACGCCAGAGGAAATGGGGCAATTATTTAAAGTAATGGCTATAAGTCACCCTAGTCTACATGCGTTGCCTGCTTTCGAAAGCATAGAGGATTGAATTGTAATGAGTATAAGTAATGGTGTTATTCGTCATCCTTTACTGTCTAACACAGTGAGGCATGGGTTTTTTACGCGATTGGGAGGAGTATCGAAAGGAGAATATGCCTCTTTAAACTGTGGATTAAAAACAGACGACAATTTTAATTGTATAAAAGAAAATAGAAAACGTGTTGCGCGTGTGATGCACGTCGATCCTTTGTTTCTTTGGGGTGGATTGCAAATTCATAGTACAAAAGTGCTGTGTATAACAAAAGAAAATAACGTATTGCAAGAAGCTGACGGTGCCGTTACCAATGATCCTAATATTGCCGTCAGTGTTGTAACAGCAGATTGTGCGCCGGTTCTTTTTTCAAGTTTCGATGGCAAAATAGTTGGTGCAGCTCACGCCGGCTGGAAGGGAGCGGCGTTTGGTATTTTAGAAGAACTGATCACAAAGATGGAAGAATTAGGGGCTAAAACTCGAGAAATAACCGCTATTGTGGGTCCTTGTATTGATGGTAATCGTTATGAAGTTAAAGAAGACATGAGACGCCAAGTCCTAGAGCAAGATTTCAAAAGCCACTCTTTTTTTCGGCAAATAAATAAAGAACATTATTTGTTTGATTTAGGCCATTATTGTGTGGATCGCCTAAGTAGACGTCGTGTGGGAATAGTCGCTCTTTTAGGTCGAGATACGTTGAGCAATCCCAAGTATTTTTTCAGTCATCGTCGGCGCACTTTGTCAGGAGGCGGTGCATTAGGGCACCAAATTTCTGCGATTGCCTGTGCTGAAGGGTAAGAGATGGAATGCGTGTTTATTTAAGAAAATACATTAGAGCTTATTTGCCTTTGTCAATCTTGTTTGTATTAACAGGATGTATTATGGTTCCCCGGCCATTTGAAAAAAGAGAAGGAAAACTCGGTGGGCCTTTGAGTCAGCCTCCTCCCTCTCGGCTAATTATTCCTGTTCCGACTGAATCGTTATTAAGCAACGAGGATTCAAAAATTTTTGCGGAAACTTTAGCGAGAGCTATGGTGGTAGAAACCGTTCCTGCAGTGGTTACGCCTGCACAAAAAGGTGACTGGATATTGGGGGTTAAAGTAGGGTTACAGGAAAATATGGTTAAACCTCAATACAGCATTATTTCTCCTAAAGGAAAAGTGGAAGCTGTCAGAGATGGAATGCCTGTTTCTCCTGCTGAGTGGTCTAAGGGGGATAAAGGTATTTTTGATCAAGTCGCGGCGCAAGCCGCGCCTATTATTACGGAAGTTTTGACGGGATTACAGGCAAGACGTATGGAGTTGGATCCTAAAAGTTTGAAACACAGAGCGGCACAGATTTATTTTCAAGGCGTGAAGGGGGCTCCAGGTGATGGAAATGAAGTTATTGCCAGACAATTTGTTGTTTCTATCGTCGATCAGTCAAACAGTATACAGCTTAAAGAGGATAAGGCAGATTATAAAGTAACCTGTGAGGTTAGCGTAACGAATGGTGCGGCTGGAAACACACATAATCCAGTACAACACGTTGAAATTGTTTGGAAAATTATCGATAGGAAGGGTAACGAAGCGGGTAAAGTCACGCAAATTAATGATGTGCCTGCACATAGTTTAGATTCATCGTGGGGAGATGTCGGTGCGGCTATTGGCGAAGAGGCGGCAGGGGGGATCAAACGGGTTATCAGCAATTATTCAGGTCGAAACAACAAACCATTGCCAGAAACAAAAAATGGATTTACCAAGTCACCACTCGTAGCCCCTCTTGGACTATTGAGTGAACATAATTAATATTTGGTATAAGGTTAGGTAAGATCTTGTTGAACAAGGAGTCGAGTGTATGAAAATTATAGCGGGAAATAGCAACCGCCCTTTAGCTGAATCAGTGGCTGCAGAGCTTAAAATGCCATTATGCGATGCTTCTGTTCAACGTTTTGCTGATAAGGAAGTCTTTGTTGAGATTTATGAGAATGTGCGTGGTGAAGATATTTTTGCTGTGCAAAGTACCAGTTATCCAACAAACGATAACCTGATGGAGTTGCTAATTATGCTTGATGCGCTGCGTCGTGGTTCTGCACGTCGTATCACCGCCGTGATGCCTTATTTTGGGTATGCAAGACAAGATAGAAAATCTGGACCTAGAACTCCAATTAGTGCAAAACTTGTAGCTAATTTACTGGTGGAAGCAGGAGCCAATCGTGTGCTGACACTGGATTTGCATGCGGGTCAAATCCAGGGTTTTTTTGATATACCTGTCGACAATTTGTATGCTGCCCCTCTATTTACACGTGATATCAAAAAAAGACATTCCGACAATCCAAATATTATGGTTGTTTCACCTGATGTTGGTGGTGTCGTCCGAGCAAGACAGTTGGCAAAACGATTAGATGTCGATTTGGCAATTATTGATAAACGAAGAGAGAGAGCGGGTGTTTCAGAGGTCATGAACGTTATTGGTAAGGTTGAGGGAAGGCATTGTCTATTAGTCGATGATATCATTGACAGCGGCGGATCATTATGCAATGCAGCGCAAGCTTTAATGGATGCGGGTGCAATTGCCATTGATGCCTATGTCACCCATGGTGTTTTGTCAGGGAATGCTGCAGAAAAAGTGCAACATTCTGCTATCAATGAGTTGGTCGTTACAGATAGTATTTTAATGTCAGATTCCGTTCGTTTAGCGTCAAAAATTCGTCAGATATCTTTGGACAATTTGTTAGGGAGAGCTATTCGCGCTGTTAGTGATGAAAGTTCAGTTTCTTCTTTATTTGATTAACAAGTGTAAGGTTTAAATATGTCGTTTTTACTTCATCAAGCGTATTGGTATCTGCGTCACGGGCAAACGGATTGGAATGCACGTAATTTATCTCAGGGTCGTACGGATATCCCCTTGAATAAAGTAGGTTTAGCACAAGCTGTTGCAGCAGGGGAGGCACTCGCTAAGCATTGGAGTCGGCTTGAATATCCCATTACAACGATTGTTAGTTCTCCTTTATGTAGAGCTCGTAAAACTGCTGAAATAACAGCCACTATTTTAAAAAATAAAGTAGGAATAGCATTACCAATAGAATTGAACGACAGTTTAAAAGAAGTATGCTTTGGTGAGGAAGAGGGGCACCCTATGGGGCCTTGGTATGATCGTTGGATTGCTGGGGATTTTACTCCTCAAAATGCAGAGTCTTTTAAAAAATTATGTGATCGCGTGAGCGAAGCTGTCAATGGTTCGCTACGCAAAGCAGGAACGGGAACCGTGCTCATTGTTGCGCACGGAGGAATATTTCGTTCTTTGCGTTACATGATGGGATTAAAACCTAACGTGCGTTTACCGAATGCACAACCTTTATGTGCGCGTCCCCCTGTAGAGGCTAGTAATGCTTGGACGCTGGATGCTTTGCCATTAGAATAATTAAGTTTTTTTGAATAATTTTTAAACAGTAATAGAATGTGAAGGAATGGAACTACAAGAGAAGGGACGTATTTTTAAGTATTCAATTCAGTTAAATCGGTTTTGTTTTTGATTATGAAGTTCGTAGGGTTTAAGCCAAGTGATTTTATTTTTAAAATGTATTTTATAGAACTAAGATCTATAAAAATTTAGTTTTAAAGTAAGTAATTTTCACTAAAAGATTGAATTTTAAGAGAAAGAAGTTTGCTTTTTAAAAAAATGTTCGCTAAATAACAGTCTGCATCAGCACCCCTGGAGGTTGATGCGTTACGTCGCTTTACAATTATTAGGAGAATACAAGTGGCAAAAAAGTTTGTCGAATTAGAAGTAGCGGTGCGTGCGAAGGCTGGTAAGGGGGCAGCGCGCGCAACTCGTCGTGAAGGTCTGGTCCCTGGCGTTATTTATGGTGGAAAAACAGAACCATCTATGATTGCTCTTGACCCTCGTTTAATTATGCGTGAATTGCATAATCCCTCTTGGCGTTCGCAACTCTATCAAATCAAAGTTGAAGGAAAAACTTCGGTTGCGTTAATGCGCTCTATACAAATGCATCCTGTAAATGATCGTCCTTTGCACGTTGATTTTCAGCGTATGGTTGCAGGCCAACATATTCGCGTTGAAATCCCTGTTCATTTCGATGGTGAAGAAATTTCGCCAGGTGTAAAACGTGGTGGTGTGGTTAATATTGTACAGCATTCCGTTGAAATCAGTTGTGATGTTGAACATATTCCTGAAGTTTTCGTAGCGGATTTATCATCGCTTGATATTCACGATAATATTAAATGGTCTGATTTAAAAGGTATAGAGAATGTTTCTCATACCAATCAACATGAAGAAGATTTTGTTATTGCAACAATAGCTCCTCCAACCGTAGCTATCGAAGAACCTGTAAATGAAGTTGAAGCAACGGAAGTCGCTACTCAAGAAACTCCTTCCAAAGCATAAGTATACGTTCGAAGGAATTGGATGATGTTATTGTGGGCTGGGCTTGGTAATCCTGAGCCTGGAATGCAAGCAAATCGCCATAATATTGGTTTTATGGTGATTGATCGAATTGCCGAGCGCTACGGTTTTTCATCGTGGCGCAAACGTTTTCGAGGAGAGCTTGCCGAAGGCAACATAAACGGTCAAAAAATTTTACTTCTAAAACCTATGACGTACATGAATTTATCTGGTGAAAGCGTTTTGCCAACGCTTTCATTTTATAAAATTTCTTTATCCAGTTTTTTTGTGTTTCATGATGAACTTGATCTTGATCCAGGGCGTGCAAAAATAAAAAGAGGCGGTGGATCTGCTGGTCACAATGGTTTGCGTTCTATCGACAAACTGTTAGGAAGCAAAAATTATTGGCGTATTCGTTTGGGGATAGGTCATCCTATGGATAGAGCTCAAGTGGTTAATTACGTTTTGGGTAATTTTTCTAAAATGGATCACCAATGGTTAGACCCCTTTATTGAGGCAGTAGTCGAATCTGCACCACTGTTGATAGAAGATAAAATGGATGCGTTTATGAGTAAAGTCGCTTTGTCAACGAAGGAATAAAAATGGGTTTTAATTGTGGTATCGTCGGATTGCCTAATGTGGGTAAGTCTACTCTTTTTAATGCCTTAACGGCAACAGCGACAGCACAATCGGCGAATTATCCTTTTTGTACTATCGAACCGAATATTGGTAGGGTTGCTGTACCTGATGATCGCTTAGTTGTGTTATCTAAAATTGCGCATTCTCAGCAAATTTTACCTACGAGTTTAGAATTCGTTGATATCGCTGGATTGGTAAAAGGAGCCTCCAAAGGCGAAGGGTTGGGAAACCAATTCTTGGCAAATATAAGAGAAGTGGATGCTATTATTCATGTGTTACGTTGTTTCGAAAATGATGACATTACCCATGTCGAAGGTTCTGTAGATCCTGTACGGGATGCAGAAATTGTTGAAACAGAACTGATGATAGCCGATTTAGAAAGCCTTGAAAAGCGCCTTATTCCTTTACAAAAAAAAGCTCGTGGCGGTGATAAGGATGCTCAAGCGACGCTATTATTAATCGAACCTCTTATCAACGCATTGCAAGCAGGGAAGCCTATTCGTGCTGTTATTCCTGTCGGTGAAGAGAAAGCAGTGGAAAGACTACAGCTGCTTACGAGTAAACCTGTATTATATGTATGTAACGTTGAAGAGTCCGCAGCTGCTACAGGGAATAGTTATTCTGAAAACGTACAAGAAATGGCAAAAGCACAAGGGGCCGAAGCCGTTATTGTTTCAGCGGATATTGAGGCGGAGGTGAGTCAACTCGACAAAGACGATCAGAGGGAATTCTTGGCGGGTTTAGGGCTAACCAATAGCGGTTTAGATAAAGTCATTGCAGCGGGGTATAGACTTTTAAATTTGATTACGTATTTTACTTGTGGACCTAAAGAAACTCGGGCATGGACGATTGTGAAAGGAACAAAAGCTCCTCAAGCTGCGGCAGTAATACATAATGACTTTGAAAGAGGGTTTATTGCTTGTGAAACCATTGCTTATGAGGATTATGTTCAATTTAATGGTGAAGCTGGCGCTAAAGAGGTGGGTAAGGTTAAAGTTGAAGGTAAAGAGTATGTCGTTAAAGATGGAGATGTTTTATTGTTTCGTTTTAATGTATAACGTGTAAATAAAATTTTTTGTTTAGGCTACAATGCGGAAAATATTATGTTAAAAGAAATTTTATCTCATTAAGAATGAGGCAGTAAGCCTGAAAAAAACAAAAAAGATTAGTAAGGCTTTACTTTTTCATCAGCAAAACCATAACAAAATATCCAATTATGTAACGATTTTTTTTGTTTAATTCAAATTTAAAGTTAAACTGATAGTAAACATAACTTGCCTTCTTTAGAGGTCATTTTATTTCTTAAGAATGCAACGAATTTGGATGTTTTGTATGTTGAAATAAAATTTTTGATCGTGATGTTGAAGATATAGGTTTTTAAATCTTTGGGTAACAAGCTAGGAAAAATTAATCATATTTAAAATAGAATATATTCTTTTAATGTACCAGTGTTAAAAAGGAGCATTTATCAAGGTTAATTTTCTTTCAATATAAATATTAAGAACGTATAGATTTAGTTTTAAAAAAAATGATTTCATACGTCGATGTAAATGTGGGTCAGCGGTACAAATCTTAAAAGTTATTAGCGAAAAAAATATTGGTATATGGGCGCAAAACTAAGTGAAATAGCTATATTGTGTAATAAAAATTATTTTTCTAAAGACGATGGTGTGATCGTGCTCTGTGGTAGGAATTTTGTAAAAATGTAACGGAGAAAAATCATAAATTCCTATGCTACTTTCTGTTTTTAACTCGTGTCATATATAAATATAAAGGCAATTAATGTTGATAAAAGACTCAATATAAGAATGCTAAATGTTAAAACATATAAAATAAATATTTATCTTATACGTTTTCATAAGCAGTACCAATTCCGGAAAAGTAGCTATTTTGTTGGTTAAAAATCTTAAAAGCAACAGCATATTCTTTTGCGATCTAAAGTTGCTTCTATTTTTGGATTTGGTATAAATGTTTTCAAAAGAAGGCTTTCTTAAAAGTAAGATTTATAAAAGCGGTAAATTTACATATTTCAATTATGAAGATGGTCACATAGATGCCATTATTGCGACGGATAATTTGATTATGTATCCTCGCCTAAATAAAGTTTGATTTGTCAGTATGTACAACATATTTATACCGTTTTGTAATAGGAAAGAGTTAGACTTTGTTAATGCTTGTACAATAAGACAAAGGCAGGCGAATGCGAGCGAATTCACAAGAGTAAAAAAGCTGACAAATTATTATTATAAAATTTATAGAACTTGTGGGGTAGGTTATTAATGCATCAACTACCGACGTGGGGGGATGATAGAAAACTTCGCATTGGTTTGCTTGGTGGTTCGTTTAATCCAATACATAAGGGGCATTTACAACTAGCAAATCAAGCTCTTAAAGTGCTAAGGCTGGATCAAGTTTGGTTAATGGTATCCCCCGGTAATCCCCTTAAAGCTGAGTGTGACATGGCGCCTTTTAGTCAACGTTTGGAAAGAATTAAAGAGTGTATTGACGATAAGAGAATACTGGCTACGGATATAGAAAAACGTTTAGGTACACGTTATACGTATGACACGCTTAAACTTCTAAAAAAGCGTTTCCCTCGATGCCAATTTGTTTGGTTGATGGGAGCAGATAATTTAGCGCAGATGTCGAACTGGTTACATTGGAAAAAAATAGTTCATACGATTCCAGTTGCTGTTTTTCCGAGACCTACTTATCGATCTCAGGCGTTAAAGGGTAGGGTATCTTCTTATTTAAGACAGTACCGTTTGCCTTCTAAACGAGCAGCTCTTTTGACAAATTTTAAACCTCCCCTATGGAGTTTTGTGTCCACTCGAGAAAATAGTATCTCAGCAACTGTTCTTAGAATTCAAGGCAGTAAGTAAAATTAATAAATTAGAAAGGAAAACATAGGAATATGCAGATATCATTAGAAAAAAGAAAAGAAGTTGTGAATCAAGATAGTGATAATTCAGAGCCATACCAAAAAGAAATGCCCATCCGTTATCTTGTTGACTTAATTGTGTCATCACTCGAAGATGATAAAGCTGAAAATATAGTTGTTATGGATCTCGTTGGTAAGACAACTATTGCTGATTATATGGTGGTAGCTACGGGTAAAGTGGATAGACAGATAATGGCCATGGCTGGCCATCTTGATAAAGTGCTTTTCAAACAAGGAATAAAGCGAATTTCAATTGAAAGCAGTGCGGATTGGGTTCTAATTGATTCAGGAGATATTATCATTCATTTATTCCGTGAAGAAGCAAGAGAATATTATAGTATTGAAAGGATTTGGGGGGTTAACGTGCCAAATCTAGAGGAAAAATAGAAAAATTATGATTACGATTGTGGCTATTGGCAAAATGCGTCAAAAAGCTGAGCTGGAGCTATATAACCGTTATATAAAAAGATTTAAACCAAAATTAAATCTTATCGAAATTTTAGAAGAAAAAGGGAATTCAACCGAGGTCAGACTTAAAGAAGCACAAATGATGCTGACCAAAATAATTAAAAGGTCGGTAGTTGTCAGTCTTGATCAAGCAGGAGTAAATCTTTCAAGCTTAACATTTGCTGATAACCTCAATCGTTGGGGGTATCAGACCAATTCGGTAGTTTTTCTTATCGGAGGGGCAGAAGGATTGCATCGGTTAGCAATCGAGCGTTCAAATTTTATATTATCTTTTGGTAATCTAACGTGGCCACACATGTTAGCAAGAATTATGTTAGTTGAACAACTCTATAGAGCGCAAACAATTTTACAGAGTCACCCTTACCATCGGGAAAATCGGCCTTAAATTTAAATTGCTATTTTATATTACGATCAGGCCCATCTTCAAAAAAGTTGTTTGAAATATTCGGAGCCAAAGCCACTTGAGTACTAGTATTTTTGAACTCTGAAGTCCAAATTTTTGCATTTGCTTGCCAATAGTTTTTGCGATTAGTGGTTTGAGAAACCTGGTTTGGATAGATAAAACCATGCGTTGGATAAATACTTCCAAAAGAATCTTTTTTTCTATTAATAGCAACACGAACGGAAGACCAATCATTATTGGGTGATACGTCAATAACAGGTACGTTTCGGCTAATACCTCTTTGAGCCCAATGAGATTGATCGATAATAATCGTTCTAGGGTTTACAACTTCTTTAACAACAGCTACGTGCCCATAGGGCATCCGTCTTGTGGATTTGAAGCTCAAAATACTATTAGGCTGTGGAACATAACCTTTCTCGTATACACCTTCAGCATTATTCCACCAATCTCTAGCATTTCCTTTTAACTGTACGTCTGAGACATGGCGCGCAAAAGCAACACATTGGATAACATGACCGCCTTTATGCGTTTTATGTGTATATCTGATTCGGTACGTTTTATGATTGAAACTATTGCGGTTAGAGTAACCGATTTTAATAGGATGATGAAATGTTGAAAGATTAATTCTCTTGACTGTGTTAGTTCGTTTTTTTATACCCTGATATGTAGTTTTAGCATTTGTTGGGGATGAAAAAAAATTTAAGCAAATAAATATAAAACAAAAGGACGTTAATTTGAATTTAACATGGTTTGTCACGTAACTCTGAAACATCAGTACCCCTAACCCTGATTAAATTAAATACATGTTTGAATTGGTATTAAAGGATTAACGTATCACTCTATTAAGGGCAAGATAAAATTTGGCAAAATACCTTTTTTAATTTCAATGTCAAGAATTGTATTTTCATTTGAGGTAAACTTGCAACATTAGTTCTATTTTAAAATTACAGTATAATAATAAAAAATTCGCAATTTATATTTCTAAAAAATATTTGCTTGTCCACGTAAAATTATCAATTCATGTAGCGGAGTTCTTATTTGTATCTTTTAGTTAATTCACTTAGAATTGAGATTCTACCTGTTACACCCATTAGTCAAAATTGTATGATGATTTGGGACCCAGACTCCGCAGACGCAATTATTAGTGATCCAGGGGGGGACCTAGAATCCATCGTGCGCTTGATTGAATCTAAAAATGTATGTGTGCAGTCTATATTATTAACTCATGGGCATTTTGATCACGTTGGAGTTGCTTTGCCTTTACAAACTTTTCTCGAACATAAATATCAGAAAAAAATTCCTATTTTAGGTCCTGCGATTGAAGATCAATTTTTGCTTGACAGGGTAGTAGAAGATGCATCGCAATTTGGGGTTTATATTCAACACGCTTCAAATGTAACGCCTACTCGCTTTGTAGAAGATGGGGATATTCTTCAGTTTGGTGAGATGGTATTTGAGGTGATGCATATGCCTGGGCATACACCAGGGCATGTTATTTTTTATGAAAAAAATGCAAGATTTGTGATTACAGGAGATGTACTTTTTAAAGGAGCAATTGGACGAACAGATTTTCCTTATGGTAATGAAAAACAGCTGATTACCGCAATTAATCAGAAATTACTTATTTTAGATGATGCTACTTTTGTTCTTCCTGGGCATGGTCCTGTGACCACGATAGGTTATGAAAAAGGTCATAACCCCTTTTTGATTTGAGGAGATATACTAAGTGAAACTAAAGTTTTTGCAATCGGTGGTCATCGGAAGTTTGTTGTGCAGCACGATGGTGCCAAGTTTAGTGAAAGCAGAACAAGATATCACGCAAGCTCAACCGGAACTCGGTAAAAAATCTCTTACTATAATTGACAGAAAAGGTCAGAAACATATTTTTTCTGTTGAAATTGCAAGCTCTTTGAAAGAACAAGAAACGGGAGAGATGTTTAGAAATAACATTCCAGAAAATGGAGGAATGTTATTTGTTTGGCCAACACCTCAACAAAGCAGCATGTGGATGAAAAACACTAGAGTTCCGCTTGATATTATTTTTATTGACCAAGATGGTAACATACAAACTATCGCTGAGAATACAGTGCCTTATAGTCTTAAACCTATAAGTAGCCGCGGGCTGGTTCGTGCAACGCTTGAATTAAAAGGCGGAATAACTGAAAAATTGGGTATTTTGGTTGGAGATAAAGTGGATAGCCCTGCTCTAAAAACGCAAAACAAGCAAAATTAAGTTGAATCGTTTAAATTAATTTTTGTTTAATAAACAACTGTCTCTGACGAATTGTAATTAGAGACAGTTGTTTTAAAATCTGTTATTTCGTTGGTTTTGGCTCAACTTGAGTATGTGCTTCTAGGAACCAAAGTTGTTTATCCATAGCTCTTGATACTTCAGTAAAAAGATCAGCCGTGTCAGCATCACCAGCTTCTTCTGCCTGGTCAATTGATTTGCGAATTGCATTTGCGAACGTTGCATAGCGTTCACTTAAGGCCTTAATATGATCCATGACATAGTAAATATCTGTTGGATAAGGAGTGATTTGAGAGGTTTGGCTGATGTCTTGTGTGGTACCGTACGCTGTCCCTCCTAATGAGGTAATTCTTTCGGCTATTTTATCGTTAAAATCGTTTTGTTCAGCCCGAAACCCATCGACCATCATATGAACTCCGATGAATTGCGGGCCTTTCATATTCCAATGGGCTTGTTTTGTAATGAGTGAAATGTCTAAACCCTCAGCAAGACGTTCATTAAGAATTTGAATGACTACAGTTTTTGTGTTTGAAGGTAAGTCGTTACGTGTAGAATGAAAAGATTTTTTTTTAGTTACCATTGAACCATCTCCTAAACATCTAAAAGAAGTTTTTATTTTCATATTGTTTTTTAATAAAAGCAATAATGTTGTCTGATGTCGAACAACTTTCTTTTAACGAAATACTAACGTATATAATTTAAACATTAGAGTTAGTCATATTTATTAAATATAATGGCATTGAATAGGATTTAGATCAAGTTTAGAATCTTTTAGGTTGCTGTATGGAAAAACAAATACAAAAGTTTTAATTACTCATGTTTAAAAAAATATTTGCCAGTAATTTTTGCTCATTTATAAGAATCAGCTAAAATATTTGTTTCAAAAAGGAATAAGGTGTTAATGTGGTCTGTTTAATAACGGGTGCAGCTGGATTTATAGGATATCATTTAGCCCATAAATTGTTAATAATGGGAGAAAAAGTTATTGGGATTGATAATATCAACAATTATTATTCTCCTAACCTAAAAAAAGATCGTTGTCTAAAATTAAAAAAATTTCAAAATTTTAAATTTTATCGTGCTGATATTTTAGACCAGCACGATATAAAAAAAATATTTTCTGATCATCCTGATATTTCTTTTATTTTTCACTTTGCTGCGCAAGCTGGGGTGAGATACTCTCTCATAAATCCATCCAGCTATATCCAAATTAATATTCAAGGGCATTTAAATATTTTAGAAGCAGCGAAAAATTTGCCTAAGATTGAGCGTATTTTTTATGCATCGTCTTCATCTGTTTATGGTTCAAATAAAAAACTCCCTTTTAACGAAAATGACAGAACTGAATTGCCCAATTCCGTATATGCTGTTTCCAAGAAATCGGCTGAACTTCTTTCTACGTCCTATCATCATCTTTTTGGTTTAAAACAAACGGGGCTGCGTTTTTTTACTGTTTATGGTCCATGGGGAAGACCCGATATGGCTTATTACAGTTTTGCCAAAGCAATTATAGAAAATACACCCATCACCTTGTATACAGGAGAGGATTTATCAAGGGATTTTACTTATATTGATGATGTTATAGAAGCGATCTTAAAATTACAAAATTGTGAAACAATTCAAGATTGCGGTATTTATAATATTGGCAATAATCGTCAAGAAAAAATAGCACATCTTATTACTTTTTTGGAGAAAAATTTAGGTCGCAAAGCATTGATACATTATGTTCAAAGGCCAGAAACAGATATTGAGTCAACTCTTGCGGATATCAGTGCTATTGAAGATCTTACAGGTTGGAGGCCAGTCACATGCCTTGAAAAAGGTATAAAAGTTTTTACCGATTGGTTAAAAGATTATAAGGAATAGATTGAATAAAATACATGGTCATATTTTTAAAGGTAATTATATTAGCTTAAATTTTTTGAATAGAAACTCCGATTCCTCCTACCCCTCCGGTAGTACCCATTGGGTTTCCTTCTGAGTTGGCGCAACGCCGACCTGATATAAGAGAAGCAGAGGCTAAATTGCATTCAGCGACTGCAGATATTGGAATTGCGATGGCTGAT
>NZ_CAWUGZ010000043.1:0-11201 GCF_963921845.1 Commensalibacter sp. Nvir
TTTATTAAGGTTTCTCGCATTTCTTGAGTTATCGTTCCAACTTGGCCCTTATTAATTGTATAATTGCCTTGTTGGTTTTTCACATACCCGATTGGGGTAACAACCGCAGCCGTGCCACATGCAAAAACTTCTTTGATGTGATTTGATTTTATGTCTTTAATCCATTGATTAGCAGAATAGCGCTCTTGCCTGACTGCTAGTCCTTTATCTTTTGCAATAGTAATAATGCAGTCTCGAGTAATGCCTGGTAGAATAGTTCCATTTAAGGGAGGAGTTAGAAGCGTACCATCATCAAATACAAAAAAGATATTCATTCCACCCATTTCTTCTATCCATTTGTGTTCAGCAGCATCGAGGAAAACGAGTTGATCGCAGTTGTTTGCTGTAGCTTGTTGTTGAGCAATCAAGCTTGCTGCATAGTTTCCACCACATTTGGCTTCGCCTGTTCCACCCGAAGCGGCACGTGTGTAAAATTCAGAGATCCATACAGTGACTGCGTCGGCTCCTTTTGAGAAATAGGATCCTACTGGGCAAGCAATAATCATAAAAAGATAATCTGTGGAAGGTTTAACGCCGAGATAAGCGCTATTGGCAATCATAAATGGTCTAAGATACAAGCTTCCAACGGATGGATCAGGTATCCATGGTTCTTCTACTTTAATGAATTCATAAATAGCTTGCAGAAAAAGGGATTCGGGTAAAGGTTGCATAGCCATACGTTTGGCAGAATTAGCAAATCGTTTAGCGTTTGCTTCTGGTCTAAACAATAACGTTCGGCCATCTTTTGTTTTATAAGCTTTCAAACCCTCAAATATTTCTTGTCCATAATGAAATACACAGACCCCTGGATCCAAAGCAATAGGACCATAAGCATTTATTGTAGCGTTATGCCAATTTTTTTCTTTATTGTAATGTAGCATGAGCATATGGTCTGTGAAAACTTTTCCAAAACCAGGATTATTTAAAATTAGATTTCTTTTTTCTTCTGGCGTAGGGGTTGGATTTTTAGTAAAGATAATAGGAAGACAAGTAGGGCAACTCATTATTTTTCTTTCTAAATTCGTGCAAATAAAGCAATTTTGTTCCAAAAAATATATTAAAATCATTGTAATTGCAAATTGAAGATTTGCTTTAAAACGATTTCGATAAGAATATTGTTTGGTGTATAGATATACCCCATTGAAAGTCTAGCGTTTAAAATAATCTACAGCAAATTATATAAGACGTGCATAATTTGATTTTTATTTAACGAATAAATCCTTTAGGTTAATCAATTTAGTGTGTTTAAAAAATTTTGGGACTTTCAATGTATTGATGTTATGATAAATGGCAACGTACAACTGTAAATTCTGAACTTTTAAGGATTACGAAGAGTAAAGGGAGTTATTATGAACCTCCATAATACGTCATTATTTCGTCAACAATGCTATATTAATGGTAATTGGGTTGAGGCAGAAAACAGTCAAAAAATTAACGTAACCAATCCCGCAAATGGAGAAATTATCGGTACAGTTCCTAAGATGGGTGTATCCGAAACAAGGAAAGCCGTTGTTGCTGCGGAAAAAGCACAAAAAAATTGGGCTGCTAAAACGGCAAAAGAACGCGCCTATATTCTAAGAAAATGGCATAATCTTATGCTGGAAAACATGGAAGATTTAGCGCTAATTTTAACCTTAGAGCAAGGTAAGCCTCTAGCAGAGGCTAGAGGTGAAATTACTTATGCTGCTTCTTACTTAGAGTGGTTTGCGGAAGAGGCTAAACGTATTTATGGAGATGTCATTCCAGGGGTAACTACTCTGCAACGGGTTATTGTTATTAAACAGCCCATAGGAGTAACCGCTGCAATTACACCTTGGAATTTCCCTAGTGCCATGATTACTCGAAAGGCAGGCGCAGCGATTGCAGCAGGGTGCTCTATGGTATTAAAGCCTGCTACTTCTACTCCGTTCTCCGCTTTAGCTTTGGCTGCTTTGAGTGAAGAAGCTGGAGTGCCTGCAGGCATTTTGAATGTTTTGACGGGGTCATCCAGTGAGATTGGCAAAGAAATAACCGAAAATCCTATTGTACGTAAGTTGTCTTTTACGGGTTCAACTGAAATAGGGGCAAAATTGATTGAAAAATGTGCACCTACCGTAAAGAAATTATCTATGGAGTTGGGGGGTAATGCACCTTTTATTGTGTTTGAAGATGCCAATATAGATAAAGCGGTTAAGGGGACCATGGATTCCAAGTTTCGAAATGCAGGCCAAACCTGTGTTTGTGCCAATCGAATTTATGTTCAACAAAATGTATACGATGAATTTGTAAAAAAATTAGTGCAAGCCGTAAAACAATTACACGTTGGAAATGGAACAGATGAAAAAGTATCGATCGGACCTTTAATTGATTCCAACGCAGTTGAGAAAGTAAAAGCGCATATTGCAGATGCTGTTTCCAAGGGAGCTAAAATCATTGAAGGTGGTCATGCGTTGGGTGGAAATTTTTTTGAACCTACCATTTTAGTAGATGTTCCTATTGAAGCCAAAGTATCAAAGGAAGAAACATTTGGACCTTTGGCTCCAATATTTAAGTTCGAAACTGAAGACGAAGTTATTCGTTATGCCAATGACACTGAATTTGGTTTGGCCTCTTATTTTTTTACTGATAATTCAGAACGAATTTTCTCGGTCTCAGAAGCTTTAGAATATGGTATTGTTGGAATCAATACTGGATTAATTTCCAGCGAAATGGCACCTTTCGGGGGTATAAAAGCTTCTGGTATGGGTCGTGAAGGTTCAAAATATGGTATCGAGGATTATCTCGAAATTAAATATTTATGTTTAAATCTTAAGAAATAAACTAATTTTAAATTATCCAAGGTTTTACTATCTTGGATAATTTTTTGTATCAATTTCCAAGTGTGAGGCGAGCTAAAGCAATAGCTGCTTCTTTGGTAGTGGTCACAGCAATAAAAAGCCCTTTGTGTACAAATTTTGCCCCTTCAACGCCGGTCTCGACTTCGAGGGCTTTGCCCTCAAGTCCACCCCAGGTAGCAGGAAATAATTTACGTCTGTCGTTTCCATGCATTCTTATGGGCACTGTTCCGACGCGCCATTCATTTTCAGCAGGATAAACAACCAGTTGGGTATTCCACCCATTGGCAAAAATTGGATAAATATGTGGCATCCAACGCGGTAACATTAAAATACGGTTATCAGGGCTGTTTTTATAGGCTTCTTTGCAACAATCAATTGCTCTAACACGCGCAAATTCAACGTTTAATTGATAAACTAGAATGGTCTTAATAACAGTAGAGGCTTCAAAAAAACGTTTTAATTGAGTCGAAGAATTGTCTTCATCCCAAGGGGGATTGAAAACATTAATAATGGATGAAAAATTCAAACCATTTTCTGGTTGCATTTTACCATTATCAATCGCATCAATCGGAATGACAAGGGCTTTTTCAATGACACTATGAGCAACCTTAATTGATTTTTCATCAAGATCGGGGGCAAGTTTTTTTATAACGTCAATTCCAAAAGCCTGCCAAATTAATCCAGCAGAACTATAGGGAATGGTTCCTTCTATGTTTTTAGGAGTTTGTTTTATGTCGCGTTCAGGGGCGCCAATTTGATGATGATCAAAATGTCTTTTCCCGTCGAATATACCTCCTACGTCAAATACAATATCTGCTTTATCTATAATTTCAGGGTCTCGTGTACGTTCAACTTTAAATGGACGGTTCTCTAAATCAAGAGCAATTCCCAAGGTTGTAAATGCAAATACATCATCAATATGAAAACGTCCGTTATGCGTTACAATAAGCAGTTCTTTGCTGTAATCCATTAATCCTTCGGTTAAAGAATCAGATGAAACGGTTGTTGCATTAACCATAAATATCCCTGTCAATTTAAGTACAATCAAAAATGGAGTTGTATCATAGAAAGATTCCTGATGGTAAGCGAGAAATTAAATTTTCACTATGAAGGTTTTGAAGGTGCTTTTTTCAATTTAATACAGTGTATTGATCAAAAGGAGGGGTTGATGCATGAAATGTTATGAATATTTGGAAAGATATTGCAATATTATGCAATATATTGCAACGAAACGGTGACCAAAAATAAATTAATTGCTACCATTTTATTATATTTATTATTTTAGACTAAAATATTTTCTTATTAATTGTAGATTTGATTTTTTAAATGAAAATTGTAATAAGCTCAACAGCAAAAGATAAAATCGAATGCGGCATTTTCTAGAATTGATGGTTAGTTTTTAAAATATATTTTAGAGAATGTGTTAATTATAAAAATGAAATGGGATCCACATCGACCTCAATTTTAACGCCTTTTTTTATTTTTATGCAGGATAACCACTGTCTGATAACAGGTTGTATAGCAAGATTTTTTTTTGAACGTATTAAAAAACGTTGACGATAGCGATTGCGAAGTAAAGCTAAAGGGGCTGCCGTTGGACCTAAAACTAGGACACTATCGATTTTTGGACTATGTAAGCTGAGTTCATAAGCCGTGTGTTTTGTGGTTTCTTCATCGTCAGCACTTATGATGATGGCTGTCAATCTTCCATAAGGGGGCCAAAACCCCTCTTTACGTTCGTTCGCTTCATAACGCATGAATTCATCAAAATCATTTTTTGCTAATGCTTTGATAACGGGATGATCGGCAAGATAACTTTGTAACATAACAGTGCCCACTATTTGTTCTCGGCCTGCACGTCCACTGACTTGATGAAGAAGTTGCAAAGTTTTTTCCGAAGCTCTAAGATCAGCACCGCTCAGGCCTAAGTCAGCATCAATGACTCCTACAAGGGTTAGGTATGGAAAATGCCAGCCTTTAGCAACAATTTGGGTCCCTATAATAAGATCAACCTCGTGTTGTGTAATAAGTTTTATAGCTTCTGCAGTGGCTATAGGACTAGTCAAGGTATCGCTTGACATAATTAGAATTTTAGCATCTGGAAAAGTAGTTCGCGCTTCTTCCGTAATACGTTCAATTCCTGGCCCTATAGGAACCAAACTCTCTTTTTCTAAACAATGTGGGCATTCTTTTGGAAAGGGTATGGAATAGTCACAGTGATGACAAATAAGCTTGTTTTGAGCACGATGTTCGATTAACCAGGCAGAACAATGTGGGCATTCCATTCGGAAACCACACGCCCTACACAAAGTCAAAGGGGCATATCCTCGTCGATTAAGAAAAAATAATATTTGTTCTTTTTTTCCCAAGATTTTTTTAGTTGCTTTCACTAAGCGTGGCGACAAATAAAGTCCACGATTGGGTGGATCGTGTCTCATGTTCACAATTTCGATGTTTGGCAGTCTTGCCTCGCCGTGCCTTTGGGTTAAAGTCAAATGATGGTATTTTTTTTGCTTTGCATTCACTAAAGTTTCTAAAGAGGGTGTTGCGGAAACTAAAACGATAGGACATTTCGAGAGAGTGGCTTTAACGATAGCCATATCTCTTGCATGGTAAATGATACCTTCCTCTTGTTTGAAAGACGATTCATGTTCTTCATCAACGATAATTAGACCTAAGTTGTTTAAAGGGAGAAATAAAGCCGATCGAGCACCAACTAATACAGAAATTTCGTTTCGAAGTGCTGCTTGCCACGTTAATCGGCGTTGTTTTTCGGTAAGATCAGAATGCCATAATGCAGGTTTTACCCCAAACCGTTTTTCAAAGCGATTTATCCACTGTGAGGAAAGAGCAATTTCAGGTAAAAGAATTAAACTAACTTTTCCTATGTTAATGCAATCTGCAATGGCCTCCATATAAACTTCTGTTTTTCCAGACCCCGTAATTCCTTGAAGCAACGTTGCAGAAAATTGATTTTCTTGGATTTTTTGGTTTAAAAATTGTGTGGAAACTTGTTGTTCTGCATTCAATGTTATGTGGTTAAAATGGATATTAGGTTTTTGGAAAATTGACTTTTCGGCTAAATATTTTTCCTCAAGAATACCTTGTTGGTGCAAATTTTTTATAACACTAGGGCTAACTTGTGCTTCTTTGACAATCTGAAGAGTAGTTTTGGGATCTTGTTGCCTTTTAAGATAAGCAAGTGTTTTTTCTCTTGCCTTGGTTCTTGGTATACCGTTGAGGTCGTGTTTAGAGTTAGAAATAACCCATCCTTTTTTTGGATTGGCCTTTTCATTAACAATTTTTTGTATCCCTCTTAATGTAATGGCTAACACTGATCCGCGTGGTGAAAGGGTGTAAGCAGCTACCCAGTCAACAAATTGTAATAAAGATAGTGGCAAGGGGGGTAAAGGTAAGATAGATAAAATGGGTTTAAATTTTTTGATTTTTTTAATATTATCTTGAGGTATAGAGAGCGTTTTGGGTAAAGTACTATCATGCCATACAACCCCTATTTCTTTGCGACCATTAAGGGGTACTTTAATAAGATTTCCTGGGCCAAGAGGGATTATTTGTAAATCTGATGGGACAGTGTAGTAAAAAGGTGTTTGAAAAGGGTAGGGAAGTAGTACAGGGATAATAGTGGAGCAATCTATAGAATTCATAGAATTCTCTTGTAGTTTTTAACGATTGAAAATGAGGGGAGGGCAAATAAAGCGAATTACTGTGTTGAGACTTTAGGTAGACTACCCTAATATAAGATAATTAAAGAACGATAAAAATGCAAATTTAGAGTTTTGTTCTTAATGCTTACGCATCAATTAGTCTAATTCTTAAACCTATTAAAAATTAAATTTTCTATTTTTTGAATCAAGTTTCGCTCTGAGGTAGTGGGTTATGATTAAAAACGTATTAACAATCGCCGGAACTGACCCAAGTGGTGGGGCAGGTATTCAAGCAGATATCAAAACGTTTTCAGCCTTAGGTTGTTATGCCATGTCTGTAATTACCTCTGTCGTTGCACAAAATACTCAAGGAGTTATATCCTATAAAACAATGGATCCAGAATTGATAGCGGATCAAATGGACGCCGTTTTTGAAGATATACATGTGGATGCCGTAAAAATTGGTATGCTGGCAAATGAACTTATTGTTGGAGTTGTTGCTCAAAAATTAAAGCAATACGCAGTACCATTATGCGTTCTTGATCCTGTGATGGTTGCCAAAAGTGGAGATTCGTTAATCAACGATGACGCTATTCAAGCAATAAAGGAACAAATTGTCCCTCACGTTACGATGGTTACACCCAATTTACCTGAGGCAAGGGTACTTTTGGGCAAAACGAGTCCTATAAGTCTACAT
Source organism: Commensalibacter sp. Nvir (assembly GCF_963921845.1). Taxonomy (NCBI): domain Bacteria; kingdom Pseudomonadati; phylum Pseudomonadota; class Alphaproteobacteria; order Acetobacterales; family Acetobacteraceae; genus Commensalibacter; species Commensalibacter sp. Nvir. The sequence goes on from NZ_CAWUGZ010000043.1 coordinate 7,218, forward strand.
CAAATGAAAGAAAGTGCCGAAGAGTTATTGAAATTGGGTCCGAAATGGGTCTTATTAAAAGGTGGTCATTTATCGGGTTCGGTATGTTTGGATGTGCTGACGGATGCTAAACACTATTATGAATTTTCCGCTGAACGTGTTGTAACCAAAAACGATCATGGTACGGGTTGCACCTTATCTTCTGCGATAACTGCTCTTTTACCCAACCATTCTATGTATGACAGTGTCCTCGAAGCAAAGCGATACCTTACAGAAGCATTAAAAGCCAGTGATCAATTGACGGTTGGTACAGGCCATGGCCCCTTAAATCATTTTTATCAATTTTGGCAATCAAAGCATTCATGATTAATATAAGTAGGTTTGAAATATGTTGGCTTCTGAATTGCTAAAAAAATTTTTGGACTGGATGAAAAATAGCCGAAGAGCCTCGCTTCACACCCTTATTGCTTATCAGCAAGATTTATCAAGATTTATTGCATTTTTAACGTATTATAAATCGCAAGAACCTACATTGGAAACGTTATCGTCTTTGACGTATATTGATTTAAGATCTTGGCTCAGTGATGAAAATGAAAAATCTCTAAATTCCCCTCGTAGAGGTCAACCGAGACATACTCCAGATGCAGCCCTAAGGACACGAAGACGCCGGCTATCGGCACTGAAGTCTTTTTTTCGGTTTTTATCTCGTTTTTATCAGATGGAAAATATGGCTCCATCTTTGTTAAATACCCCAAAAACTAAACAACCCTTACCCCATCCTCTTTCTGAAGAAGCGGCGCATCAGCTTACCCAAAATATTGCCAGTGTTCATGACCATATAATGGAACAAACAAGAGACATTGCTCTTTTTACGCTGCTTTATGGATGTGGTTTACGGCTATCCGAAGCCCTTAATTTGAATTGGATTGACTTTCGCTATTCTGGATTAAACGATCAGGGGGGTGTTTTGAAAATTAAAGGTAAAGGTGAAAAAGAGCGTTTAATTCCTATGTTGCCTGTTGTTATGCAAGCCTTACTAAGATGGAAATCCAATTATCCCCAATACGATGAGAAAGAACCTGTTTTTATTGGCGTAAAGGGGAAACGTTTAAATCCCTCGGTTGCTCAGAAAACAATGAGAGAATATAGAAGGTTGTTTGGTTTGTCGGAATTATCCACGCCACATGCTTTACGGCATTCTTTCGCTACGCATATGATGCAAAATGGGGGCGATTTACGAACCATACAGGCGTTACTTGGCCATGCGAGTTTATCCACAACCCAACGTTATACGCTAATGGATCAAACACATTTACTTTCAGTATGGAAAAAAGCACATCCGCGAGCTTAATAGGTTCAACTTTATGAGGGCTAGTTTTTTTAATTTTTTTTGTATTTCTTTTACAATTTGTTTTTTGTCTTTATCCATGATTTTAAAAGTAAAGGCGGCTGTATGTTCTTATACTCAACTTGGACAAATACATCTTGATAATGTGGATGGATTTCTCGTAGGTGGCGTAATCCTAAACGGTCAATTGTTTAATATGGTTATTGATACTGGTTCTGAGGGAAGTCTTATTTCTCCAAAATGGGCAGAATTTTTAAATTTACCTATTGATCATCATCGTAAAACGGTTTTGACTGGCTCAAGGGGGGGACAAAATCTTGTTCATAACGTTGTTTTAAATCAAATTAATTTGGGAAAACTTTCTATTGGTCCTTATACTATTCCACTGGGATATTTACCAGGCTACCCTGGAATAAATCCACCCGTTGTCGGCCTTATCGGTGGCGATATCTTATCGCATTTTGATTTAGAATTTGATTTAGTTGATCAAAAGCTGAGTTTTTGGGAAATAAAAACAGGTTCAGTGCTTTGCAGACCATTGCCTTTTTGGAATAAATTTTCTCAGATTGACCTTATAAGGAAAAGTCATCGCCTTTTTGTAAATGTTTTTGTCAATAACACCCCTATTTCAGCCTTGATAGACAGTGGAGCACGTTCACGTATTATTGCTTTGGATAAAGTTATTCACATGGGAATTTCATTAAAGACGTTAATGCTTGATCCGGGTGGTTTTGCAAGTGGTATTGATATGAAAGAAACCCGATATTACTGGCATCGTTTCAAAAAATTTCAAATAGGGGATAACGTCGAATATAACCCTATACTGACAGTGTCCAAACTTAATGATGATTCAGAAATGCTTTTAGGATCGGACTGGTTTGAAAACAAAAAAATATGGATTTCTTACTACAGAAGTAAATTATATTTGCTTTCTGATGGAAACACGCACAAAAAAAATTGATACTCTACTCTACATTAACTGAGTATTTTCATTTTATAAATTATCTAAAATGTCCATTTTTATTTATTTCTAAAGCAAATGAACTGACAGAAAAAAAATTCGAACCAGATTATAAATAAGTTTTAGACGAATAGTTTGTTTATTTACGGATATTGATGCAGAAAGCCGAATGTCCAAAGCAATATGCTTTTCTTGATAAAAAGATTGGATGCTAGGTTTGAGAAGGATTACGCTTTTTTCTTAGGTAACAAAAAGAAAATAAAAGCGCTAAATGCTGTTAAAATTCCAAGCCAGAACCAAGTAAATTGAAAATGATAGGCTGTACTTGCATGCGGATGTATAATTCCATCCATTGTTAACAAAATTGCCGCAATGGCAACACCTGAAGCTGATGAAACTTGCATCACTGTTGATAAAAGACAACTTCCAGAAGGTTGTCTTTTTGCTGAAAGATCAATCACTGTTATTGTATTCATCGCGGTAAATTGCATTGAATTAATAAACCCAGTAATTAACATAAAAATGACAATTAAAATCCAACTTGTGTGTTGGTCAACAAGGCAATAAGATGCATAGGAAGCACTAAGCAAGAAGGTATTAATTGATAGAAAATTACGGTAGCCCAGCCACTGAATAGCGGGGGCCGTAAAGGGTTTTGCTGCCATCAGAGCTATTGCGAGGGGTAACATAGCAACACCGCAGGCTACGGGACTTAACCCCATAAGCTCTTGTAACATTAATGGCAACATAAAAGGAACAGCGCCGGTTCCAAAGCGTGCAACTAAGTTTCCAAAAATACCTACGGAGAAGGTTCTGATTTTAAACAAATTTGGGCTGAACAGGGGATAATCATGGTGAAAAGCCCTAATCCAATAGATTGTTAATAAAATGAGACCTGCTACCATAATAAAAATTGGTAATTTATACGCCGTTGTTTCACTGAATAGACTCAGAGCATAAGTCATAGAGGCTATAGATAATGCAAAGATAATATATCCCCAAAAATCCGTTTTTACGTCTTTGTTTATTTTAGTAGGAAAAAACAGTAAGGCGAAATAAATGCCGACGACTCCAAAGGGTACATTGATAAAAAATATTACCGACCAACTGAGATAAGAAGCAATAAATCCTCCGACAATAGGACCAATTAATGGGCCAACCAATCCTGGAAGCGTTACCATATTAAGAGCCCAAATAAGTTCATTTTTTGAAAATGTTTGTATGACTGCCAATCTGCCTACGGGCAGCATAAGTGCGCCACCTATCCCTTGTATAATTCTTGACAATAAAAGCTCATTAAGGGTTTGAGAGATTCCACACAAAACAGAACCAATGGTAAAAATGAGCAAGGCAGCACAAAAAATGATGCGACAACTGAATTTTTGGCACAAAATTCCTGTTAAAGGAATAAAGAGCGAGTTGGCAATTAGATAAAATATAATAACGTTTTTGGTGGTTGCTAAGGGTGAATGAAAGTAGTTCGACAAATAAGGAATAATGGTATTTACAGCGGTGGAATCGAGAGCTGTCATAAAGAAAGAGATTGCTGCAACAACAGGAATTAATTTTTTATATTTGTCGATAATGGTGTTCATTGTTTTATTGGAATGGATTTTGCGTTGGGGATTGTAACAATAATATATTGGTTTTGAATAGTTTTACTATAGGATAACGTATTAACCCATAATTTTTTATC
>NZ_CAWUGZ010000044.1:0-8299 GCF_963921845.1 Commensalibacter sp. Nvir
ATGAAGAACTGCTATTTAATTCTTACTATTTAAAACACACAGAATAAAAATAATTTATTTTACTCAAAAATTAGACTTATGTTTTAACAACGCCAGTATATTATCAAATTCTTCTAAAGATTTATAGTCAATTTTAATGAAACCACCTTCACCATCAAATTTTACGTGAACGTTTAATCCTAGCTGACAACATAAATCTTTTTCTAACAATTTTATTTCTGGATCAGTAGATTCTTTTAATTCGGTGCTTAAATGTTTTTGTAACGTATTTTTTCGAACCAATGCTTCCGTTTGTCTAACTGTGAGCCCATTATCCAGAACTTTGACGGCTGCTTTAACAGGATCAGAATGCATCAATAATGCCCTCGCATGTCCAGCAGAAAGCTTACCCTCTTTCAAATACACTTTAATTTTTTCTGGAAGTTGTAATAAACGAAGATTATTAGTAATATAAGGTCTGGATTTTCCGATTATTTTTGCAAGCTCTTCTTGTGTAAGGCTAAACTCATTTAATAATTTTGAAAAACCCTCTGCCTCTTCAATTACATTTAGATCGGCACGTTGTAAATTTTCAACTAAAGCTACCGCCATAGCATCTTTATCACTAAAATGGCATATACGTACAGGTATCTCGTATAAATTGGCCAACTGTGCGGCACGCCATCGCCGTTCACCAGCAATAATCTGATATTTTCCTTTATGGCTTGGCTTCTCCCTAACAAGCAAAGGTTGTAATATGCCATGATGCTTCAAAGAGTTTGCAAGTTCTTGCAAACTTTCTGACTGCATAATTTGCCTAGGTTGAAAAGGACCTGCTTCAATACATCCAAGTGAAAGAGTTATTGTTTCAGTAATGGTTTGTGTTTTAAACTGACTGGCTTTTAACTGTGGCTCTTTATCTTGAGAAACGATATTAGCACCGAGCAAGGCAGCGAGCCCCCGACCTAGATGTTTTTTTTCTTGATTTTTACCCGTTTTCATCATGACCCTTTTTTTGTTAACAAAAACGCTGTAGGAGCTCTTCAGCCAAACTTATATAAGCTAGCGCTCCTGATGATTTGGGATCATAGAGCGTAATGGGTTTCCCATAACTTTGCGCCTCAGAAATGCGAACGTTTCGTGGAATAACCGTTTCACATACTTTTTTACCGAAAAATGATCTCGTATCTTCAGCAACCAGTTCAGAAAGCTTATTTCTTTTATCGTACATAGTCAGTACAATAGCTTTTATTTCCAAATTTGGATTTAACGATTTTTGTATGTGACCTACCGTTTTCACCAAATGGCTTATTCCTTCAAGTGCCAAAAACTCACATTGCAAAGGGACAATAAGGCCGTTGGCAGCAACCAATGCATTTAATGTAAGTATGCCCAGACTGGGAGGACAATCAATAAGAATTAAATCGTAAGCATCCTTGATTAAAGACAAAGCTTTTTTTAAGCGAAACTCACGTTTTTTAAATTCGATTAATTCTAATTCCGCGCCAGCCAAATTCGCATCAGCCGTAATCAGAGAAAGGTTATGTACAATCCCTTTTTTGATTAGCCCTTCTTTAACTTCTCCATTAATTAAGAATTGATAAGTTCCAAGCTTTCGATCATTATAGTCAATACCCAAAGCGGTAGAGCTATTTCCTTGAGAATCTAAATCAATTAAAAGAATTTTTTTTTCTTTTGCTAAAATGGTTGCTAAATTTATAGCTGTGGTTGTTTTACCTACGCCACCTTTTTGATTAGCAACGGCTAAAATTGGTGTGGTTGTTTTTTCAGACGCAACTTCACTTAACATTCTTTTTTAAACCATTCCATTGGACTTAGTTTTAATATAACCCCATTATCATCAATCAGACTAGGAATTTTCTCATAGTGAAATTTATACATCGTTTTTGCTTTTTCTATTTCACTGTCAACATTTTTTCCTTTTAAAAATAAACAATAACCATCCTTATTAAGAAAATATTGACTAAATTTTATCAATTGCTTTAGAGGAGCTAAAGCCCTAGCAGTGACAATATCTACCTTTGGGATCTTTGTATTCTCAATGCGTCCACAAATAATTCGTACGGTACTGCCTGTTTCTCTAGCGACTTCGCTCAAAAAAATAGTTTTTCTCCTATCCGATTCAATTAAAGTAACGGTTAAAGAAGTTACCAAAGAAAGAACCAAACCAGGAAAGCCCCCTCCAGAACCAAGATCTACTAGCGACAAAGCTTGAGGAGAGATAAAATTAGCCATTTGAAAACTATCAACTATGTGCCTTTGCCACAAACGAGAAGCATCGTGTTTTGAAACCAGATTAATTTTTGAATTCCATTGATTGAGCAAAGCAACATAAATTTCAAGCTTTTGAAACGTTTCATGTGAAACATTTTCTTTGAGCATCTGGCAAACGTCTTTTTGATCCATCGTTCAGTGCTTTATGCTGTGAGAAGGAATTTTAATGTAAGCTAAAAGAGCCATCAATGCAGAAGGGGTAATTCCAGGAATGCGTTGGGCTTCACCAAAACTTGTAGGCCGTACGGCTTGGAGTTTTTCTTGCATCTCTCGACTAAGTCCCCCAACATGTTTGTAATCTATGTTAACAGGAAAGCTAATTTTGGTTTCTTGTTCAAGTAAACGTATTTCTCTTGCTTGCCTTATCAAATACCCTGAATAACATGCTTCTGTTTTAATCAGATTTTGCACACGTTTAGAAAAATCTGCGAACCAAGGAGCCAGTGCTTGTATAGCATCATCCGTAGGAGATAAAGCTAACACTTCAAACAAAGAACGCCACCGCCCATCTAAACAAACAGAAATATTTTCGTTTTTAAGAGTTTCTGGTAAAAATTTTTCAGTCTTCGCTCTTTTTAAAGCCTCTTCGACGTTTCGTTTATCCTTATGGAAAAGCGCTGAACGCTGTGCACCTACACATCCAACTTTCTCTCCTAATGGCGTTAATCTCAAATCGGCATTATCGTGTCTAAGCGTGAGACGATACTCCGCACGAGAAGTAAACATACGATAGGGCTCTGTTACTCCTTGTGTAGTAAGATCGTCTATCATAACCCCTATATACCCTTGACCACGATCAATAACCATTTTATCAGCACCGCCCGCATGAAGAGCCGCATTAATACCCGCCAATAGCCCTTGTGCAGCGGCTTCCTCATACCCTGTCGTCCCATTAATCTGACCTGCTAGAAATAAACCAGAATATTGAGGAAGTTCTAATGTAGGATTTAAGGATCGAGGATCAATAAAATCATATTCCACTGCATAACCAGGACGAGCAATAATAGCATGTTCTAATCCTGGGATAGAATGAACCATTTTAGTTTGAATCTCTTCCGCAAGGCTCGTTGAAATACCATTGGGATATGTAAGCTCACCGCCTTCGTGATGGGGTAAGGCCTCTGGTTCCAAGAAAATCTGATGCTTATCTTTACCAGCAAATCGAACAATCTTGTCTTCGATGGAGGGACAATAGCGGGGTCCTTTACCCGTAATTGATCCGCCATACATCGCGGAACGGTGAAGATTTTCTTGAATAATTTCGTGTGTTGCTTTGGTCGTTGAGGTTATTCTACATGACAATAAAGGATTATATACCCTCTGGGTAAAACAGCTAAAAAACTCAGGATAAATATCGCTACGATCTTCAATCAAATGTTCTGTATTAATGGTAGCTCCCAAGATCCTTGGAGGAGTGCCCGTTTTTAAACGCCCTAGTTTTAATCCCAACCCTTTTAATCTTGCGCCCAATGCATTCGCAGGAGCTTCTCCAAAACGCCCTGCCTCAATATTCTTTTCACCAATGTGAATAACACCATGTAAAAATGTACCAACGGTCAATACAACAGAAGCTGCTTTATATTCTCTTCCATCTTCACAAACAACCCCGCTTACACAATGTTCATTTTCTAATAGAATATCCGACACAGCTCCTTCCACAACTGTTAACCGCGACAATTGCTTCAACAACTTTTGAACGGCTTGCTTATATAAGAACCTGTCCGCTTGTGCTCTTAAACCATGCACTGCAGGTCCTTTTGAGCGGTTCAGCAATTTAAAATGTATTCCAGCCCTATCAGCAGCTTGGGACATAATGCCGTCAAAAGCATCAATTTCTTTAACCAAATGCCCTTTTCCAATGCCGCCTATGGCAGGATTACAGGACATAGTGCCAACTGTGTCAAAACGATGCGTTAGTAACAAAGTTTTAGCACCCATACGCGCAGCCGCAGCTGCAGCTTCGCTTCCTGCATGACCACCGCCGACGACAATTACATCATACTTTGTTTTATTCATCACTATCTTATCGCCTTTATTTACCTATACAAAATTGGCTAAAAATTGTATCGAGCAAATCCTCTACAGCTATTTTCCCTGTTATTTTTCCTAACTCTTGCATAGCTAAACGAAGCTCTTCACCACGTAACTCTGGCCACTCTTGTACTAAAGCACGTTTTAAATGTTCGACACAGTGAAGCAACCCTAAACGGTGCCTTACTCGTGTTAGAGGCGGAGGGCCCTGACAAGCAGTCAATTCTTTAACTTTACTCGATAATAAATCTCTAAGATTCTTAATATTTTCACCAGTTTTCGTACTAATGTACAATTGATTTTGAGCATTTGCTGAAATTGTTTCATGTGAAACATTAAGATCATTTTTTGTTCTTATCCACAAATCACAAGGAAACTCAGGCTTTTCTACAGCTACTGAAGCATCGGTTAGACACATAATAAAATCAGCATCTCTAGCGATTTTTTTTGCCCTCCGGATGCCTTCCTTTTCAATTTTATCTTCAGTTTCTCTTAATCCTGCCGTATCTACTAATGTTACAGGGGCATCCCCTAAAATTAATCTAACTTCAATTGCATCCCTCGTTGTACCAGCTTGATCGGTAACTATAGCTGCCTCTTTATTGGAAAGAACATTAAGCAATGTTGATTTACCCGCATTTGGAGCACCCAAAATTACAAAAATCAATCCTCGTCTTAATTTTTCACCACGGTTATTATCGTTAAGATGTTCTGCCATCTCTTGTTGCAAGGCATCAATGGATTTTTTAAGATTGACTTCCATTTCTTCAGGCAGCTCTTCATCAGGAAAATCAATTAATGCCTCTTGATAAGAAAGTATTTCTCTTAACCGCTGACCCCATTGTTCATAAATTCGGCTAAGCCCCCCCTCGGTTTGCTCTAGGGCTTGTTTTTTTTGTGCTTGTGTTTCTGCCTCAACCAAATCGGCGACACCTTCTGCTTGCAACAAATCGACACGACCATTTAAAAAAGCTCTTTTAGTAAACTCCCCTGCCTCTGCTGGTTTAGCACCTAAATATGCGAGCGCAGAAGCTACCCCATCAATAACCGCTGGACCCGCATGAAGATGAAACTCCGCACTGTCTTCCCCCGTATAGCTGTTTGGGCCCGGCAACCAAAGCACCATCGCATGATCCAACACTTCAAAAGAATCCAATCGTTTGAGCCTTAATTTTCGTACACATGCTTGTCTAGGCTCTGGAAGCTTATGACACAAGGAAACCAATATGGATTTAGTCAATGGACCACTTATACGCATAATCGCTACTGCCCCTCTACCTGAGGCCGTTGCCAATGCAAATATAGTTGATTGAGGGTTGTCTATAAGCGGGTTATTCATAACGATTGATAACTTATAAAAGTTTTGGTTCAAACAGGTTAATTAATATCTAATAAAATATATAATTAACCAAGCAAATATAATTGTTTCGAATAGTTTATGCACACATACTTAAAATATTCAAAACTAGAAACAATTTTTGAGTTCGAGTTCTAACGGCATTACTCTTAAATTTCAATTAAATAGATAATTATGCTCGAAAATATCCAAAGAACACAGCATTAAATTTTCATGGAATAAGCGAATAGCCTTGTTGCGCTATTATTTTATAAGGGTGCTAAACGTTAATCTATGCTAATTGAAAATTTTCATTATAGTATTCTTTATCTTGCAACATTATTATTTTCAGAAGTTACTATACACTATGCCATTTCTTTCATTACACACCCCTATAGGAGAGTTAAGCCTCGCAGAAGAGCAAGGATTTATAGTATCCTTAGATTGGGGATGGGGAAGTATTCAAGATCCTTCACCCGTATTAGAAGAAACAAAAAAACAGCTTATTGCCTATTTTAAAGGTGAATTAAGGGAGTTCGATGTTCCCTTAAAACCTCAAGGCTCTTCCTACAGACAAAAAGTATGGAAAGCTCTGCAATCCATACCTTTTGGAGAAACACGCTCTTATAAAGATATAGCCTCTGTTGCTGGAGGCAGTCCAAGATCGGTTGGCGGGGCAAACGCTAGAAATCCAATTCCTATTTTAATTCCTTGCCACCGTGTTGTAAGCTATCAGGGATTAGGAGGCTATTCAGGAGGCGATGGAATTGAAACAAAAAAATACCTTCTCAATTTAGAAAGACATTTTTCTTTTGTCCCCTAGAAGAACCAAAATCGAAAAAAATTTCTTTCTTTTTTTAGGTGTTCATTGCGTCAAAAAAATCTTGATTATTTTTGCTGTATTTGAGTTTATCCAATAAGAAATCCATCGCATCCATCGTTCCCATAGGAGAAAGAATTCGTCTTAACACCCATATTTTTGAAAGACTTGCTCTATCAACCAACACTTCCTCTTTACGGGTACCACTACGAGTAATATCAATAGCAGGGAATGTACGCTTATCGGCCAACTTACGATCCAATATTAATTCAGCATTACCCGTACCTTTGAACTCTTCAAAGATAACTTCATCCATACGGCTGCCTGTATCAATAAGGGCTGTAGCAATAATAGTAAGCGAACCCCCTTCTTCAATATTACGTGCTGCACCAAAAAAACGTTTTGGACGTTGAAGAGCATTCGCATCAACACCCCCCGTCAATACTTTTCCTGATGAGGGAACCACAGTATTATAAGCTCTTGCTAAACGTGTAATCGAATCAAGCAAAATAACCACATCACGTTTATGCTCAACTAAACGCTTGGCTTTTTCTAAAACCATTTCCGTTACTTGCACGTGCCTATGGGCTGGTTCATCAAATGTCGAAGAAACCACTTCACCTTTAACCGAGCGTATCATATCGGTTACTTCTTCAGGTCTTTCATCAATAAGGAGAACAATGAGAATAACTTCTGGATGATTGGCCAAAATGGCTGTCGCAATATTTTGCAACATAACCGTCTTTCCTGTTCGAGGTGGGGCGACGATTAAAGCCCTTTGCCCTTTACCAATAGGCGTAACCAAATCAATAACTCTAGGCGTAAAATCTTTATTTGAACCTTTCCCTTCCATCAAAGAAGGGACTTCCATTTGCAAACGTTCGTTAGGAAATAATGGGGTTAAATCATCAAAATTAATACGATGCCGCACAACCTCAGGATCTTGAAAATTAATGCTATCGATTTTGAGAAGTGAAAAATAACGCTCTGTATCTTTGGGGGAACGAATCTCACCCGAAACCGTGTCCCCTGTTCTTAAGCCAAAGCGTCTTATTTGGGCAGGTGATACATAAATATCATCAGGGCCAGGAAGGTAATTGGATTCCGAAGATCTTAAATATCCAAACCCATCAGGAAGAATCTCAAGCGTGCCTTCTCCGTAAATAGCTTGGTTATTTTCCGCAAGCTTTTTGAGAATAGCAAACATCATATCTTGTTTGCGCAATGAAGATGCATTCTCAATCTGCAAACTTTCTGCATAAACAAGCAGTTCTGCTGGAGATTGAGCCTTAAGTTCGGCAAGTTGCATGAATGGCTCTAAAAAAAGGATGAATTATTATAAAAAGGGGAAATATGATTCAAAAACCTTAAAAAGATTGAATGAACATTTATTTTACATGAAGTAAATAATAACATATCTCATACGAAGGAAATTTGATATAAAAATACCAAAGGTAAAGAAATTTTTACAGGAAGCTCTTTTGGCTGTCAAGTCTAATTATCATATAAGGGTACCGCAAAAATGTACTTAGTAATTTGTTAGTTCGAGGAATAGGCTTAGCGTTTTTACGACATCATTCATTATATAGTATGGGTTAAATTTATTATATTCAATCTAAACATTTATAATTATCTGAATCAATTTTAGGAGAGAATCTTTGCAGCTTAAGTCTAAACAACTACTTAATAGTTTACGTCAAGGACCTGACAAACGAGGTCATTTTGGTAAATTCGGTGGTATTTTTGTATCAGAAACCCTTATCCCTGTTATAGAAGAATTACAAAAAGCCTATTCAGAAGCACGCAGCGACCCTCTATTTCAACAAGAAATTAATTAT
>NZ_CAWUGZ010000045.1:0-1521 GCF_963921845.1 Commensalibacter sp. Nvir
GTGTATTGTGGACATTCCTCGATGAGGTATTTAATAGTGAATGGAGTATAGCACCATTTACACTTCACTACTTCTTCTATATTAATTAGGTAAACATGGGTGAGACGCGAGCCACCTCTTCTTAGCCTGGGAATTACCACCTCTTTTCTTCTTTTACCTCTCACTCAGCTTTTTCATAATCGTGTAGTGCTCTTGGTTCCTCGTAGCTTATTTTGAGAGGAAACACGTTCCCAGAAGCCTTGTCAATCATTACAGACCATGTTCCTTAACCATTTATTAATGTCTTGGTCTTGAAATACTTCTATTTGCGGGTTATTCATTTTTGATCCCTCTTTTAGCAGCCATCCAACAAACAAAACACCATGCTTCCGATTTCGGCAATGTTTAATAAAATGTAAAACAAATGCATAAACCCTTTGGAACTTTAAAAGGCTCGATACTTTTTCAGGCAGAACGGGTGGAGGTTATATATGGTAAATAGGCCAGCCAGAAGTAGGCAACGTAATAAATGCCAGGCCGTTCCAATAAAGATCGTGAGAAAGTATCTGGTGTGGTGAGAGGGCTCTCGATAAGCAATCGGCTGAATTTTTTTTTTGTAGGAATATAGTGCGAACAACTGGGTTTTGTTACTTCTAAAATCTGGACTATGCAATTGACAACATAAATCTGAAGTTCATGAGGTGGTGTCTGTAACCAATAGAGAACATTACGAGAATCCGAAAAGCAATATACCTCATTAGTCTCCAAACGACTTTTAAGTTTTCCAATGCTTGCAAGTAGTATGGAGGCAAGAAGAGCAGCATTAAATTCCAAATGAGGCACTGACTGAACCTTAAGGGTGGCCACCTTACGCTTACTTTTTTGGATTTGTGGCTGCTTCTAAATAAATCATTTAATTTGGTGTCATTGAAGGCAACGAAAACAATGTCTTAATGAAAAATCTCTGAAACTTTAAACAATATGTCATATCCCTGAAAACACCAGACTAATTTTTTTTCGCGAATAGTGGAATCAGATCTTGAGCAATGAAACTTGACCAATTCCTATTAAGGTCCATTTCAGCAGCCGATGTACGATCTCTCAAATGGTAAGTAAATGAAAGACTGGAGCTTAGCGCGACACCCAAATATTTATAGGTATCGACTACTTCTATAGGTAAACCCATAAATCTCCATTTATCTGCAACAGCCAGTCTACCCACTGGCCGAATAACCGATGGGTACGCGCGTTAGACGCAACTCAAAATCTGTTTTTTTTTTAAACATAAATGTTGTCATTTCATACTGCATAAAGCTTCTTGCATTTTAATATAGACTCCAAAAAAAGGACCAAAGACACGCGTCTGCCATCGAATACCTGATAGGTAAGCGCTTAGACGCAACTCAAAATCTGACTTTTTGACAACAATGTTGTCATTTCATGCTACATGAAACTTGCTGCATTTAAATACAGACTACAAAAAAGGACCAACGTAGCAGGCGGCAGGCGCGTCTCAAAATTCCACCTTTATGAATGTCAAAC